>JBAYHX010000006.1:0-23004 GCA_041665965.1 Candidatus Latescibacterota bacterium | reverse complement strand
CGGCATTCAGGGATTATCCGGAAAGGTTTCCGGCAGCGGATCGCTTACGGGCACATTCAGTTCTCCCGAAATCGCCGCCGATATAACCGGAAATACAATCCGATACCTCAACCTTCCGGTAGACAATCTGAACGGACGGTTTCACTATCTTAATAAGACGCTCGGGTTGTCCGATGTACGGTTGAGCGGAAATCTTCACTCCCTTGGCAGTCTGGCTTCTCTCATTCATTTTGAGGGTCTGGAAGGAGGCATGGAGTACGAGGGGATCATAAACGGATTTATAGACAATCCTCAGGTGGACCTGACCGTTAATTTCAACAATCCCGCCTGGCGCCAATTTACATTCGTCAAAGGGAAAACAGAGATTCATCTGAAAAACAAGATGGTGAACCTTACCCAAAGCTATCTCGAAAGCGATTCCCTGCGGTTCGACCTTTCCGGTATGTTCGGGCTGGATGCCAGGCAGGGGAGCGCCCTGCTGACCCTGGGAAAGAAAAATCCGGGCATAAAAAACCCTCCTCTTCCTCAAAACACCAAAGAACAGGCGCTCTCATTTCCACTCGGGTCGGTATCTCTGGATTTTAATCTCCAAGATGTCAAAAATCCAATACTGACCGCGCAGGGGAAAGATATATCGATAGCCGGGCTGTCACTTCTGGTTCCCCGGCTATGCGGTGCAACGGGAAGCCTTGCTTTCTCCGGTTCATTTTCCGGCGGCGTAACGAATCCGAAAGCAATGATGGATATTCACATCCAACAACCCGGATTCCGTGGAGCTGTCCTGGATTCGGCAAATGCGCATATAGCCATGAAAGACAGCATGATAACCATTTCATCCCTGGAATTGTTCCGGGAAAAGAATCACTCCAGACTTGACGGGCAAATCCTGCTTGACAAAACTCCCCAATTTTACACGGTTACCGGCAAAAGCGCCGTTTCCCTCATCTTTAACGGGGAGAATCTCGACCTTCGTTATTTTAAACCCTTCATTCCCGGAAATGTCGAGCTTGACGGAATGATATCATATCATCTTGCTGTGAACGGTACCATAAAAGATCCTCATCCGACCGGAACACTATCCGGGAGAAATATTCTTTTCGATGCCGGAGGGGGCGTTCCTCCGGTAAAGAATATGGATGTGGATGTTCTCCTGAATAACAACGTCATGAACATCACCACCCGGAATGCTGTATTTTTGGGAAAACCGATCGATCTCGTCTCGACCCTTAATTATGCTCCCGGCACATATGGAGGCGAGGGTAAAATTACCATGGAGGGCAGGGATATACTTTCAATTCAGGGAACTGTTTCCCCGGAAAGTATGCGAATAACCTCGCAGATAACCGGCGCGGACCTTTCCCTTGCGGGTCTCGTTATCCCTGCGATGAAAGGGATAACCGGAACGGTGAATTCGACCATTGTTGTCAGCGGCACCCGTAAAAATCCAAAATTAGAGGGCGGCCTTGATATACGAAATATTACTTTCAATCCTCCCCGGATTGACATGCCGATAAAAAACGGGATTGTCAAAATGAGTTTTTCCCCCAGCCGGGTTGTCGTCGATTCCTTATTCGTTCGCAGCGGAAACGGGACGATTCTCGTTACAGGAACCATCGACGATATCCTGCAAAAGAACTGGAGCGGGGAATTAATCGGAACGGTGAACAATATCCGCCTGAAACAACATAATCTCTATGATTCGATCATTAAAGCAGCAAATCTAAAATATTCCCGGACGGGAGATTCCGGGATTATAAATGGAAATGTGGATTTTGGTAATTCGAAGATACTTTATGATATCGAACCAAAGAAGTTTCTTGGCTCTTCCGGCGCTGCAGTTCAGGGTAAAGAGCTTCCCGAGATATTGAAACAGACTCGTCTTCAGGTACTGCTAAATGGCGGTGATAAGTTCTGGCTTGATGATAATATCGCGCGTGTACAGCTTCTTCCTGATCTCAGTGTGGCAGGAACCCTTGCGAACCCTGTTATTATCGGCCGGGTGGAAGCAGGCGAGGGATATGTGCTGTATCTCGACCGTAAATTCACAATACAAAAAGCATCGCTTGAGTTTACCAGTCAGAAGGAGATGAATCCCACCCTGGATATTGAAGCGCAGGCCACCGTTGCCAGCAACCAGATGTCGAATGCCACATCATATGCCATTACAATAAGCGTCACCGGGGAAATGAAAAAACCTAAGATAGCGTTGAGCTCCGATCCTGCGCTCGACAAACCCGATATTCTTTCGCTCCTCACCCTCGGAGTTACCCGTCAGCAGATCGGTTTCGGCGCAGCCGCAAGCGACACAACGATCTCACTTCAGGGTATTCTCCTGAATCGGGCGGAGGTTTTGACCTCGCTTCAAATTTCCGGATATGTAGGCAGACAAATGGAGAGCGCTCTCGGATTGGAGAATTTTTCCATAGAGGGGAACCTGTTTCAAAGCGGCCAGCTTTTATCCGGCACACGCCTTTCCGCTACAAAAAAGATTTCGGATAAAGTGGAAGTTTCTTATACAACCTCACTTGGCCGTCTGAATGAGCAGGGAATACGGGTAGTTTACGACCTTACAAAGAAAATTTCACTTCAGGGCGAAACTGTGCAGCAGGGGAAGTCAAGCCTCGATATACTTTATAAAAAGAGATTTCAATGACACTGTTCATGCGGTTGACATTTTTTACGATGCTCATGCTGACCTTGTTTTTCGGTAGGATTTATGCCGCTGAACCGGAAAAGGTGATTGTGCGCGGAATCGATTTTCAGGGTAACCATGTATTCAGCGAAGGCGAATTGAAAAAACTCATGGCGACCCGTGCCCGGAGCATATTTCATTCTTCACGGTACCGACCCGAAATCTTTAACGATGATTTGAAAAACATACAAAAATTTTATGTCGACAAAGGATATCTTGAAGCAGAGATTGCCAAAGTCACTATCGATTCTGTCGGAAATAACTTTAAAATTGGCGTAAGAATTAACGAAGGGAAACCGACTGCTGTAGAAAGTATTTCATTTTTTGGAAATAACGTTTATAATTCCCGGCAGTTTATTCGATCAATTCCGCTCAAGGTCGGCGCCGTTCTCGAGACAGAACTGGTACGTAACAGCATAGCGGTTATTGTGACCAGGTACAGTGAAAAAGGATATCTGAATGTGGAAATAACCCAGGATATCAAAGTAAATCATGACATACACCGGGCTGCTGTCAATTTTACTATTCGGGAAAATGTCCAGTATACCGTCGGTGAAATCACAATGAATAACCTGGTAAAAACGCACAAGAATGTCGTTACCCGTGAATTCCTCTTTAAAAAGAACAATGTTATCAACTATACTAACCTGCTGAAAACCGAGCGGAATCTTTATCTAACCGGACTTTTCAATACGGTATTTATCCATCCGGAATCATATTCCTCTCCCGACACAACAAAGAAAAATATTACCGTCACTCTCCGTGAACGGAAATCAGGTGAATTCAGTATCGGAGCCGGTTATGCAACCATCGATAAATTCCGCGGGACACTCGCTGTCCAGAATAACAATTTGTTCGGGACCAGCAGAAGAGTTGGGATATCCGGCAGTTTGAGCGGGAAAAGTCAGAATGTAAAAGTGAATTATACTCAGTTATGGACATTGGGATTACGGCTTCGGACCGATATCAACGGTATCGCTGAATATGATGTGGAACCCGGGTACGATGTGAGACGGGTAGGAGAAAATATCTCGTTCAGCCGGAAGGCATCTGATTACACAAATATCCGGTTTTCATACCGTATTCAACAATTACGAATAACAAAGATCGAAACGGTCACAATCCCGCAGGGTCTTGAAACAGGGAACCTCAGAGCCATTGAGATCGAAGGGACTTATGATAATCGAAATGATCTCTTGAACACTACCGGCGGAACATACCTTGACACAACGAACGGCCTTGTCGGAACTTTCCTTAAAGGAACAGACAGTTATGTATCGACACAACTGACATTCAAACATTTTTATCAGCCAGCCGAGTACGCAGTTTTGGGTACTGCTTTTCAGATCGGCGTAAAGGGGGTTTTTACCAATCCCCAGATTCCTATCAGTGAGCTTTTTTATGCGGGTGGACCGAACAATTTGCGCGGGTATGCATATCAGAGCGTTGGGCCAAAAGATGTTAATGGCGTGCCTCTGGGGGGGAGGATGCTCCTGACCTGGAATATTCTGGAAGTCCGTCTCAAAATATACAAAATGGTTGGAGTCGCATTTTTCTCTGATGCAGGTACTGTCTGGGACGATCCAAAACATGTAAGTTTTAAAGACATCAGGTACGATGCCGGATTCGGGCCGCGGATCAATACCCCCATAGGGGTTATCAGAGGTGACTTCGGATATAAAATCGGACGGAAAAAAGGCGAATCCCGGAGTAAATTTTATTTTGCGATGGGGCAGGCATTTTAACCAATCCTTCGAATGTAATACATCGATTCAGGAGCTTGGGTTATGGTTTACATGCAATTTCTCTCCCTTCTTAAAAAATCGTTCGGTGAAGGGATGAAAAGCAATGTTTCTGTACTGGCTGCTGCTCTGGCATACTATACAATTTTTTCGATAGCGCCCCTTTTTATTTTCTTTCTTACCATTGTAAGCCTGATGCTGAGCCGGACAGATGCACAGGCATTGCTCCTGCAAAATCTTCAGCCGTTTATTGCAGAACCGGTGGTGCAGGCGATTAATGACCTGTTGAACAGTATCCAGAATCCGCCGGCAACCATTATAGCCACAGCCTTCGGCCTTTTGACCCTTATCCTTGGAACCACTCAGATAATTCTTCACCTCAGGTATTCTCTGAATAAATTATGGATGGTTCCCTCCAGGGAAGGGATTGGAATTTTTGGGGAGATCAAAAGGGAAATAAAAACAAGATTTTCCACGTTTCTTATTGTTATCGGCATCGGCATTTTCTTCGTAGCGCTGGTTATAGCGAGCGCTTATCTGACCACTGTCGCAAAGCATCTGAACAGTCTTGTCCCCACCCTGGGTTTTGTCCTCCAGATTTTTGACTTCTTGATTTCTGTCGGGTTGGCCACGCTCCTGTTCGCCGTGGTTTTCAAAATAATTCCCGATGCGAAAATCGCCTGGAGCGATGTCTGGATAGGATCGATGGTCACCGCATTTTTATTCTCTCTTGGTAAATTCCTCCTGGGGATGTATTTCACCAAGGGAGCCATCACGTCAGTTTACGGAGCGGCCGGATCACTGGTTATCATCATACTTTGGCTGTATTATTCTGCGCAGATTTTCTTTTTCGGAGCGGAATTTATCTATGTGTATTCCATAAGATTCGGCTCACGTCAAAAGAAGCTTCGCAGCGAACCCAATCCCGAATCCGAAGAAGAACATTTGACATGGATTTGAGAGAAAGATGCGGGATGATAAAGGGAAACGGCAGTTGCAATTTACTCTCCCATGATTGAATTTTCCGCCGCTTGCAGTGTAAAATACCCCCTGACTGCGGCATTCCTCCTTATCGCATACACTGTTAATTTTGTACGAGCGGGGACTCCGCAAAGCGGTCACCGATACCAACTGCCGAGGGAAAATATTTTCCTTTTATCTCCCTTAATATGGGGGATGAGGGGGATTATCTTTTAATTCCTTGATGCCCTGGGGGGTAGTTTATTAATGCCTGCCCTATTAATGCATCAACAATGCTATAAAAATATAAAAATAAAATAACAATTATGAATCTATTTATAAAATATCCTTGACTTGGGGTTTCTTTATCATTATTATTAGTAAAGATTATCATTACTAACATAAAAGCGAGGTTTGTACGATGCATTCGGATCTTCATTTTCGGATGACTCATCAACGAAGAATCATATTGCAGGAACTCAGAAAAGTCGATACACATCCTACTGCTGATGAAATATATAGCATGGTACGTAGCGTGGTGCCGCACATCAGTATGGGAACCGTGTACCGTAACCTTGAAATCCTCTCCGAAAAGGGGTTTGTGGATAAACTGGAATTTGGCGGTCAGCGGAGATTTGATGGGAATGTCAAAAAGCATTACCACATCCAGTGTCTCGGCTGCGGAGCTGTTGATGACGTATCGAAGAACCTGATAAACAACTTTGAAATATCCCCGGACAAAGTTCATGAATACCGAATTCAAGGATATCGTCTTCTGTTTTTTGGAATCTGTAATGAATGTAATTCCAGGGGATTTCTTCCGCCGCATGAGATGGAAAAATTGAATGTGTCAAAATGATTGTAAAGATATTGTACTAACTATACTTATCTGAACCGATCCAATAGATAAGGAGGAAGACTTGAGCGATAAAAAGAAACTAACCCACAATGCAGGCGCCCCTGTCGTCGACAATCAGAATGTAATAACTGCCGGACCGCGAGGCCCCATGCTGCTTCAGGATGTCTGGTTTCTGGAAAAACTCGGTCATTTCGACCGGGAAGTGATTCCAGAGAGGCGAATGCACGCCAAGGGTTCCGGCGCTTACGGCACATTTACCGTAACCCATGACATAACCCGCTATACCAAGGCCAGGATTTTTTCTGAAGTGGGAAAAAAAACAGAACTCTTTACACGGTTTTCCACGGTCGCCGGTGAACGCGGGGCCGCCGACGCGGAGCGGGATATCCGCGGATTTGCCATGAAATTCTACACCGAAGAGGGAAACTGGGATCTGGTGGGAAACAATACGCCCGTATTTTTCCTGCGCGATCCGCTGAAATTTCCCGACCTTAATCATGCAATTAAACGCGACCCCCGTACCAACCTGCGCAGCGCTCGTAATAACTGGGATTTCTGGACTTCGCTGCCCGAGGCGCTGCACCAGGTTACCATAGTGATGAGCGACCGGGGAATCCCATATTCCTACCGCCACATGCATGGTTTCGGCAGCCATACCTTTAGTTTTATCAACGCTAAAAATGAACGATACTGGGTCAAATTCCATCTGAAAACACAGCAGGGAATTCGTAATTTGAACGATGAAGAGGCGGAAGCGATCATCGGCAAAGACCGCGAAAGCCATCAGCGTGATCTGTATGAGAGCATCGAACGAGGCGATTTCCCAAAGTGGACAATGTATATCCAGGTGATGCCGGAGAAAGAGGCATCCTCCTGCCCTTATAATCCGTTCGATTTGACCAAGGTCTGGTTCCACAAGGACTATCCCCTTATGGAGGTTGGAATTCTCGAACTGAATCGCAATCCCGAAAACTATTTCGCGGAAGTGGAACAGGCGGCTTTCAACCCGGCCAACATCGTGCCCGGTATCGGCTTTTCACCTGATAAAATGTTGCAGGGACGTCTGTTTTCCTACGGTGATGCTCAACGCTACCGGCTCGGTGTGAACCACCATCTGATACCGGTCAATGCCTCACGCTGCCCGTTCCACAGCTATCACCGTGATGGCGCCATGCGAGTTGATGGCAATTATGGAAGTACGCTTGGGTATGAGCCGAACAGCTACGGCGAATGGCAACAACAGTCCGAATTTGCCGAGCCTCCACTCAGTCTTGAAGGAGCGGCTGACCATTGGAATCAGAGAGAAGACGAGGATTATTTCAGCCAGCCCGGTTTACTTTTCCGTTTGATGAACACGAACCAGCAGAAAGTTCTCTTTGCCAACACTGCCCGCGCTCTCGGCGATGCGCCAAAAGAAGTTAAAATCCGCCACATCGGTAACTGCCTGAAAGCTGATACAGCTTATGGAGAAGGTGTTGCCGACGCACTGGGCATCCCGCTGAGCGAAGTACCAATAAAGTCATAAACAATATTGTTTCTCAATCATCGAAAGGGATACATCCATGAAAGCAAGAAGAGAGTTTTTGAAAGGGTCCCTGATAGTTGCCGGCGCTGCGCTTGTGGGAAATGATGTGCAGGCTCAGGCAAAAAAAGTATTCCCGGCAGGCCTGGTCTACACCAGGGAAGCTCCCGGACGGTGGGCTGGTAAGGAAGGCTCTCATGCTCCCCAGGTAACGGTCGATGGAAAAAACGTCAAAGTAGTAACTCCCCATCCCATGACGGAAAAGCATTTCATTGTCAAGCACACTCTTTTGACTCCGAAGGGTAAAATCCTCGGTGAAAAAACCTTTGCGAACACCGACACCGCCGCCGAGTCCACGTACGAACTGCCCGATGGATTCAAAGGCGCTCTGTGGGTTACGAGCTTCTGCAATCTGCACGATCTCTGGCTCGCTGAGTTAAAGGTTTGATATGACGCGTTTTGTTCTCATAGAAAAAATAGTATCAGATAGATAAGCGAACCCCACGAACAGAGTAAGGAGAAACAGAATGAAAGAACTGAAAGGCAGCAAAACCGAAATAAATATCATCACGGCTTTTGCCGGTGAATCGCAGGCTCGCAACCGGTATACCTATTTCTCCAGCCAGGCGAGAAATGAAGGATTTGTACAGATCGCCGACATTTTCGAAGAAACCGCGAACCAGGAGAAGGAACATGCCAAGCGTCTGTTCAAGATGCTCCAGGGCGGAACTGCAACAGTGAACGCGTCCTTTCCTGCCGGGGTGATAGGGAGTACCATTGAAAATCTTAAAGAAGCTGCCGGCGGCGAACACTATGAATATACCGAGATGTATCCGGGTTTTGCCAAAATCGCACGTCAAGAAGGATTCGATGAGATCGCTCTTGCTTTTGAATCCATAGCGGTGGCGGAGAAACAGCATGAAAAGCGGTATCTTGCTCTTGCCGATAATATTAAAAATGGCAGAGTTTTCAAGAAGGATCAGCCGGTAGTCTGGCGCTGCCGTAACTGCGGCTATCTCCATAAGGGAACTGAAGCTCCAGATGTTTGTCCCGCCTGTCTGCATCCTCAGGCGCATTTTGAGCTGCTCGGAGAAAACTGGTAGCGGGTTGCTGCGCCTATAAACCGAATAAACTTTTCACATGAGGGAACGACTATGAAAAAGAGCATCATGATAGTTCTTGTCGGAAACAGGCAGGAAAGCGCTCTGCAAGTCCAGAAATCTTTTACGGAGATGGGCTGTTTTATCAAAACGCGGCTCGGCATTCATGACGGAAGCCCGGAACAATGCACGAACACCGGTCTTATCATCCTCGAGCTGGTAGGGGATGCCAAGTCGAAACGCGATCTCTGCAATAAGCTGAAAGTAATTCCCAATGTAAGTGTGGAACTAGTGGAGATGTCAATTTAACCGGAACGTAAACAAAAGACAGGCAGGTATACCATGGCAAAAAAGATGGGTATTTATAAGTGTGAAATTTGTGGGAATATAGTTGAAGTGCTCCACGAAGGCGTCGGAGAAATGGTTTGCTGCGGACAGCCGATGACGCTTCTTGCCGAAAACACTACCGATGCTTCACGTGAGAAGCATGTTCCCGTTATCGAAAAAACCGGAACAGGATTCAAGGTCAAGGTCGGAAGCATTCCCCACCCGATGGAAGAAAAGCACTATATCGAGTGGATTGAACTTATCGCTGACGGGAAAGCATACCGTCAATTCTTAAATCCTGGTCAGGTTCCCGAAGCGGAATTTTGCGTAAAAGCAGATTCTGTTTCTGCGCGTGAATACTGCAACGTTCACAGTTTATGGAAAGCTTGAAAGAAAGTGACATTCCGATGATAAGTGAAAAAATTCAGAAAGCCATGAATGAACAGATAAATGCGGAGTTTTATTCGGCGTATCTGTATCTTTCCATGGCTGCTTTTTTCGAATCGCAGAATCTCGGCGGATTCGCAAACTGGATGCGTGTGCAGACCCAGGAAGAACTTGCGCACGGTACGATCATATTCAACTATCTCAATCAACGGGGCGGAATAGTAAAACTGACTGCCATCGAGGCCCCGCCGACTGTATGGGCATCACCTCTGGAGGTTTTTGAGAAAGCCTATGCCCACGAGCAGAAAGTCACCGGACTGATAAACCGTCTGGTGGATGTTGCCCTGAGCGAAAGCGATCATGCATCCAATATCTTCCTCCAGTGGTTCGTAACAGAGCAGGTTGAAGAAGAATTGAACACCAGTACCATTGCCCATGAACTTAAAATCGCCGGGGATAACAGTAATTCACTCTTCATGATCGACCGTGAGCTGGCAGCACGGGTTTTTACTCCTCCGCCGGCTCTGGTTCAGGCAAAGGGAGTGTGACAATTCGGGAAGTTCGATACAGGCAGGTACCCGAAAAAGGACGAAATAAAAACATAACATCAATGGAGAAAGGCGCGGTATGAAGAAGTATAAGTGTGATGTGTGCGGCTATATCTATGATCCGGCAGCCGGTGATGAAGACAATGGTGTGAAACCGGGTACCGCTTTTGAAAATCTTCCTGGTGATTGGGTATGTCCGTTATGTGGCGCAGGGAAAGACTCTTTTTCCCCTGTCGATTAGATTTATTTTGAAGGATACATTTCATTTTTAAACATAATTTGAACCGCTGAAAGAAAGATAAATCCGTTTTTGATAGCCGGTGTAATCTCGGTAAATGGTAATACCGCCCGTCTGGATTTCTGATTTCCTTCAGCGGTTCATGTTTTTTAGAAATCATGCAATCGAATTTGAGAAAGCGTATAATCGGGAGAGGCGAAGCTCTTTCTTGTATTTCCTAATATAAAGAGCTATATTATTAAGCTATACTGCTTAGTGCATTGCGCCTTACCCGCGCTGTTAAAAAAAGACGGTTTGTAACATGATGATGAAAAAAACTGGATTACGTCCTCGAATTAAAGCTTTTTTTGACCGAAAAAGCACCAGGTCCGAATTTATCAAATATTTCCTGTACGGCTTTTTTTCCCTGGCGGTAATCGTTGTTTTAATGGTAATTGCTCTTTCGCCGGGGTTGCCCGGTTTCGACCGGCTCGAAAAAATTTATGATGATCAGACACTGAGTACAATCATATTTTCCGATGACGGCGAAGTACTTCGTACGTTGTCCGAACAGAAACGAATCTGGAAATCATACGACCAGATTTCCAAGACGATGATCGATGCTGTGATCGCCGCGGAGGATACCCGCTTTTATAAACATTGGGGGATATCTCTTCCGGATATTGGCCGCGCGATTTCAAAAAACATCCTGCATTTCAATCCCACCCGTGAAGGCGGATCCACGATAACCCAGCAATTAGCCCGAGACCAGTTCCTTACCAGGAAAAAATCGCTGTTCCGCAAGTTGCAGGAAGCGTTCCTGGCTGTCAAAATTGAACATACCTATTCCAAGCCCGAGATTATGGAGCTTTTTTTGAATCGTATGTCATTCAGCAACAACCTGAAAGGGATTGAAGCAGCCGCACAGGGGTATTTCGGGAAACCGGCTTCAGAACTGGGCGTTGCCGAGTCGGCTCTCCTTGCGGGGATGCTTCAGGCCCCGACACGGAATAATCCGCGCAACCATCCCGGCGCCGCAGAGGAGCGCCGTAACACCGTTCTAATGATGATGGTCAATGCAGGGGTCATTACCGATGCTGTTGCACATGAGGAAATGGCTAAACCTATAGAACTTGCCTCGCTTGAGGGCCTCGAATACGGCAAGGCGCCTTACTTTTCCGATTATGTAAAAGATCAGCTGCTGAACAAATTTGGTGATGCGGGGACGGACAGTCTGGGACTGAAAGTTTATACCACGCTCGACTATCGCCTGCAGAAAATCGCCGAAGAGGTTTTAAAAAAACAACTTGATTTCATTCAGAAAAATTATGCCGATAAATTTATCAAATATCACAGGCCCCGTGGACTGAGCAACACCGAGGCTGTAAAGGATTCCATCGATAAAACCGTGGTGCAGGGCGCTCTGGTGGCGATCGATGTGAAAACCGGCGCAATCCTCGCTATGATAGGCGGAAAGAAATACGATTATTTTAACCGTGCTGTAACCGCCTCCCGTCAGGCAGGCTCTTCTTTCAAGCCATTTGTGTTTGCCGCTGCCCTCGATAACGGCTGGAAGTGTTCCGATACCATCCTCGACACCTATTATTCTCTCCGGAACGGCGATGGAACCATATGGGCGCCGCAGAATTATGAAGGCGGTTTTTCCGGTTCAGCCATGACTCTTCGGGACGGTTTTAAAAAGAGTGTCAATATCATTGCGGCTAAACTTGTCAATGAACGGTCACATAACGGCATTGGCGCCGGCACGGTAGTAAAGTATGCCAAAGCCATGGGAATCACAACCGAGGTGAAACCCTGGCCAAGCATCGCGATTGGAACGGCTCCGGTAAAACTTATTGATCTTACAGCCGCCTATACTGTGTTCCCCAACCTTGGAATACGGACTGAGCCTTTTGCCATCAAAACCATAAAAGACAAAAACGACAATCAGAAATTTCATGAGATGCGCGGGCGGAGAACCGAAGCTCTGAGGCCGGAGATCGCATCCCTTATGGTCACTATGATGGAAAGCGTCACCCGTGAAGGGACAGCTGCGACCAAAATATCAACCAGTCCCATGAGAGACCGGCCCTGTGGGGGGAAAACCGGAACGGGAAATGAATACAAGGATACCTGGTTTGTGGGATATACTCCCTATATCTGCTGCGGGGTTTGGATCGGATTCAACTCGGAAGAAACCACGCTCAACAGAACCTACGGTACCGGAAGCGCGGCTCCTTTGCCGGTATGGATCGATTTTATGACAAAAGCCTCGGATGTTCTTAAAATGCCGAAAAGCCGTTTCGTTTATTCGAACCGGATCAGCGCAGTGCAGTCGTGCAAAGTTTCGCATCTTCGCGCCACTCCCAATTGCCCTCGGACCTATACTGAATATTATGTAAGTGGAACCGAAATTACCCGGTTCTGTAACCTTCACGGTTCAGGATGGAGCGGATCCGGCTCGGGAGCAAGAACATTCAGTTCCCCTGAAACCGAAAAGAAAAAATCCCGCGGGTTCTGAGTAATCTCGGAATATTATCAGAATTAAGTGTATATTTATCATGAATCGCATCAGAATACGATAACTGAATGCGATATGTTGTTGTATATTCTTTTGCGGGTTTTGCGGCGTATCCATAATTCAAAGGCATATTATCTATTGATTCGGAGATAAGGTGAAAACGAAGAAAGTACTGACTTTACTATTTGGGATTTCATGTATCACATGTCTGTGCATCGGGGTAGTTTTAGCCGGTTGTTCAAAAACTACGGGTAATTATGATGATCTGGAGAAGGCCGGCAAGATTGAAAAAACGGTTCGGAAAAAATATTCCGGTTTTTTCCGCACTATGAAAATGCTCGCGGATTATAAAGCTTCCTCTTCCGGAGCGCCAGACAGCCTGTTGATAAAGAAAGCTGCTTTGGCTACCGACAAGGTGATCCGTGAAGTCCGTGATTTCCCTGCAACGGTTGAATCTCGGCTCGCTCTCGATGCGCTCTCCTATGCGGCGCATGATTTGACAGTATCTCCGGGATTTGCACAAACCCCGATATCAAATTTTTGGGAAATGGCTCTGCTCAATCCAATATTCACTAAAGGCCGCGAATATGCGAAAAAGGGGATTCCAAACACCTCGACGCAGCTTCAGATAGTAAAATCTCTTCAACGCGGTATGGGAGCGAAAGCTACCGAAGCAATGCTCGAGGAGGCTATACCGATTGTCGGCCCCATACCTCCGGCAGAAGTGATGGATTTCGCCGCTCAGGACACTCTGGTATTCAAGAGTATCCGTGACCTGATTCTCTATTCTCATAGTGTTCAGAAAATAGGGCCTCCCCATTGGATGGTTACCGGCCCGTGGTTTATGGCGGTTACTGTGGAAGGTTTCCTGCCGAGCTTCTATTCCATCGTTCCAATTCTCATCGACCGTTATATGTTCCTCTCCTTTAAATCGTTCAGACCGGCTGATATATACGAGGTGCTCTACCATGATCCTGCGCCTGCCGACGATTCCCAGACACTTACCTGGCTGGCAAAGGTAAGAGACGCCTTGGATTCGATGAAATTCGATAATACTTTTGCCGATCGGGTAAAAGATTCCGGCCTGCCGGTTTATGATACACACTATCTTTTCGATAATTACCTTGTTCAGACAGCAGGCGATTCTCTTAAAAAAGAATATTATGTTTCGTTTACTCGTAGGGAAATGTTTCAGAGTAATTTGCAATACAGCGGGGTTGACAGCATCGCAGTAACGTTTGACAAGGATCTGATCAAAGAACCGACCGGGAAAGTCATGACTCTCAACGCCTATAGGCATCAGGGGGCTTCGATGAACAATGGCCAGTTCCTTCCTGCGCTTTCCGGAAAAGGGAAAGCATATTTGATGGAGCTCGGGAAACACGATCCTTCGCTTCTGGAAAAGCTAAAACGCGCCTGGATGCCTAAGATAACGGTGAACGCGAATTAAGGGTTAAATGTAAAAAGAAAGCCCCCAGTCCATGTTTCCTCTTTACAGCGACCGCCCGATATCAGGTTTCCCTTTTATAACGATACTGCTTATCATAATAAACGGTATCGTTTTCTGGTTTCAGATAACATCGCCCGGATCGCTTGACAAATCGGTGTTTTTATACGGAATGATACCGAACAATCTCTTTCATCCGTCAAATGCAAACCTTCATGCACAGTATTTCCCTCCCCTGACTCTCCTCACCAGCATGTTCATGCACGGCGGATTCCTTCATCTCGGGGGAAACATGCTGTATCTCTGGGTTTTCGGGCGTAATATAGAAGATGATTTCGGCCATGTGCGCTTCCTCTTGTTCTACCTTGTTTCGGGAATCCTTGCCACCCTGGCATTCGCCTATGCCTTTCCCTCCTCGAACATCCCTCTTGTCGGGGCTTCGGGCGCGATTGCAGGAGTATTGGGCTCTTATTTTCTGCGGTTTCCCGCATCGAGAATTTATACCCTGATCATCATTATCATCTATATAAAGATAGTATCCATCCCGGCTTTCTTTATACTCGGATTGTGGTTTGTCATCCAGATGGGCTCCTGCGCGCTTACCTGTACAACACCCGCCGGTGCGGCCGGACAGGGGGGGATAGCGTTCATCTCTCATATTGCCGGATTCGTTTTCGGTATGGTCTTTACCATCTGGGAATTCCGGAGACGTGCCCATGCGGGAAGAAATGCGTATAAGCAAAACTGAAGGATGACAAGGATGAAGGATGAAAAAACAATTTCGCTCGATCGGGTCGCAATTTTTCCAAAGAAAGAAAAGTGTCTCTTTTTTGGATATATTATATTAGCTTAACCGGAATACTGTTCACTTAACCCAAACTGCACTTCGACAAGCTCAGTGCTCGCTGGTTGAGCCTGTCGAAACCAGCCTTAAGTGAACAGTATTGAGCTTAACCGTATGAAATTATTGCATTGGATAACCGGTCTGTTTTTCCTTTAGAGGAGTAATCCCAATGAATTCAAACACAAAACCCGATTTTTCCGCTCTTGCTTCTTCGGTGCGGGGATTTGCTAAAACCCCCAGAAGATTAGCCGGGACAGTTCCCACTATCGCCATTACCCCTGTAGCGGACGGCCGTTTCGGCGCCTACGAAAGAAATGTGGAAAAAACATGGAGAATGGTCGAAAAAGTCTATAAACTTATTACCCAAAAGGTGAAACTTCCTGACGGCACTCCTGTCCGGGTTATCGTAGCCCCGGAGATCGTGTATGGCGCACGCACAGGCGCTCTGGCGCAGGAATACTATGTAAGAGAGGGAGTAAGCGCCAACATCTGGGTCAGCAGATCCTGGGCATACAGCGACGAGCTTATGTCTGCTACGCAGGGGCTTGGATCGAGCGAATGGCAGCAGGCCGCTTGGGGTCTGAACCAGACCGACCGTCCCGGAGCGGTATGGCTAAAAGCATTCTGCGCCGCCATGGACGAAAAGGAACGCCCGATTTTTTCCATCTATAACCCGGATCTTGAATCGGAAGAGGGGGAACTCTCTGCTTTTGTGGCAGAAAGGATTCTCAGGTTCGCACGGGCTGCTTGTGCGGTCGCCGAGATGCGCGGAAAGAATTATCTCTCGGTCGGGGGAGTCTCAATGGGAATCATCGGCTCCGATGTGCGTCGTAATCTGATGCTTAATTATTTCGGTATGGGCACTGTTTCGGTTGATATGGTTGCGGTAAAAGGACGTATGGATCAGGGATTCTACGACCATGAGGAACTGGAGCGCGCGGTGAAGTTCATGAAGAAATTCCGGATCGATTACGGTTCGGGAACAAGGCCGTATTCACCCGATGACCTGCTCCGCGAGAGCATCAGGATGGCAATCATCGTTCGCGACATGATGATCGGAAACCCCCGCCTCGCTGACCCAAAGGTCGGGAAAGCCCAGGGATTCAAAGCGGATGTCGAAAGGGCGCAGGGACATAACGCAATAGCCTCAGGAACCCAGGGACAGCGCGCATGGACCGATCTTTACCCGAACTTTGACCTTCCCGAATCGATCCTGAACAGCTCATTTGACTGGAACGGATACAGAGCGCCGTTTATCACCGCAACAGAAAATGACAGTAAAAATGGAATGGGGATGCTTGCCGCGCACCTTCTCTCCGGGATGCCCCAGCTTTTTGCCGATATCAGAACGAACTGGACTCCCGACAGCGTTTTTGAAAGCACCGGGATAGATGTCAGTGAAATAGCCCCCGGCGGTTTCATCGACAAGCGGAACTCCGGCGCCGGAGCGCTCGATTACGCTCTGAATGTGATTTCCCTGGTTACCGAAGACGGAACCATCGACATGCAGGATGTCGCCGACGCGATAAGGAACAGCCCGGCCCTTCAAAAGAAGCTCATTAATGCCGCCGTAAAGGGAACCTCCTACCAGGCGGCGGTAATTGAGTATTTCCGGGGCGACGGCCTTTCGAGCCATTATCGGACGCCGGGGGGAATTCCCATGACCGCTTATCGCTACAATACCGTCGGCGACATCATGACCTTCTCGGTGGTGGAGGGAGAAACCATAGATTTGCCGGAAAAGGCGGCGGAGCATATCAGCAAAGTCACCGATCCCACTTGGCCGGAGACCTTCTGGACTCCGTGGAATATGTCTTCATTCGACTACATGTCGCTCATCGGCCCAAATCATGACGGGAACTCGTTCGGTCTTATCGGGGCAGACCTGATAACTCTGAACGCCATGCTCCGTATCCCGGTGGACTTTCATAATATCCCGGAGGAGCTGATTTTCCGGCCTACCATGTGGGACAGGTTTGGCGGGGATGATTTCCGTGCATGCGAAAAGCTGGGGCCGGTATACAAATAGGATAGTTTTAAGAATGCTTAGTAAAATCTTTATCATTATACAATCTTGCAGCAAAACAAATGTAAGGTAAGAACAGGGTTATTATTTTAAAGGAGTAAATTCAGAAGTTGTTTTGAAAGAGAATCTGCGAGAAACGAAGGAGATTTGGATGACCGGCCGGGAACGACTAAATGCCGTGCTGAAAAAACAGCCTAAAGACCGTCTTTCCTGGACCACGCTCGTAGACAATTCGACACTCCTGCTTTTACCGGCGGGACTGCGCGGAAACGGAGGAATCGATTTCTACAAACATCTTGGTTGTGACATCTTTCTTTTGAATGGATGGAACACGCCCTTCCGCTTTACCTCTCCGTCTCACCATTGGCCGGAGGAAGTGGAAGTTGAAAAAGAACAGGAAGGACAAAGAACAACCGTAAGGTGGAAGACTCCAAAAGGAGTTCTGGCAGGGATTTTCGAGGGAGTTCATCCGGTCAAATATCCTGTTGATTCCATTTCTGCGGTGAATATCTATCGTGAGATGTGGGAAGGCTCGTCATTTACAGCACATGACGACTCTATCACCTTTGCCGGTTTAAACAGTTTAATCGGTGAAAGTGGAGTGGTTACCCGTTTCTGGGGACCTTCGACAATTCCGCGTTTGCTCGAAAATGACATGGGTGTCGAGAATTTTTACTACCTTTTAGCCGATCATCCCGAAGACGTTCAGGCGTTGATTCAGACAATGCATGAGCGCGAAGCCGATGCATTCAAGATTCTTGCAGAAGGCCCCTGGGATTCGGTTACTCTTGTGGAAAATACCAGCACGTATTATATAAGTCCTGATATTTACCGCCGATACAATATGCCGCATCAGCGGGAATTTGTGGATGCGGTCAAATCAAAAGGTAAGACTGCCATCCTCCATATGTGCGGGCATATCCGGGGGATTCTTGACCTTGTCAAGGAGACCCGGTGCGACGGAATTCATACCCTGACGCCGCCTCCGACGGGAAATACACCGTGGGAGGACGTCTTGGATATTCTTGGAGATGATTTGATCATTTTCGGCTGCCTTGATCCGACTATCTTCGTTGCCGGGGACATCGGCCGTATTCCCTTGGCCCTCAATACACTGATTACTCCCAGGCTCAGGGAAGCCAACTTTGTTTTGAATCCTATGGCTGACGGGATTCCGGTCGAACCGGAGCGCTTCACTGCTGTAAGAGACTGGATACAGAAAAATGCTAATCCAACCGGATAAAACAGAATTGCAAGTTATATACTCCCGGAGCAATTGGTGAAACGACTCATCCCTCTTTTTTTAGTTCTTCTTCTCAGCCTGCCTTCCTGCGAAAAGTCAAAACCGGTTCTCGATCTTATCGATACTCACTGGCCGGAAGGCGCTGCTGTTTCGTTGATCAGGAACGGCAAGGTAACGGCACGCTCGCCGTTGATTGGCGGCCGGGTACATCTTCAGGCTCCCAAGGAAGGGCTGTACCAGGTTCGGGCTGCTGCTCCGCAATCCATAACCGCCATGACGCGCGATCTGGAGATTGTCCGGGGAGCCAACGGATTCACTCTTCCGAATCCGATTTCACGGCGGCGGGTGGGAGCGATGAAACTGGGGATGGAATATGCTGTCGAGAATCCGGCTATTCTATACAACGCTCTTCTGGACACACTCTATACAGGTGTATCATCTGTTTCCTTCGAGTTGGGAAAAGGATTGAACGCAGACAACGTGATCTATAGCGCGCATTCGAAAGCAATCGAGGTCACCATCCGGGGAGACTGCCGAAACCTGAGATCGCTCCGTAAGGCGGGAAAATGCTTGGCTGCACTGATAGATTCTGCAGAGGTATATGGCGCTGAGGGTCTGATTTTCATTCCTCCGGCGAAAAATAGTTATTCTGTGGAGGTGGTTGCGTTAACCCGAAAGCTTGCTTCGGTCATCCATGAGCGTGGTATGTCTTTTTCGGTTGGGCTTGATGCAGAAAAGCTGGAGGAGTTCAATCCTGTCGCTTTTCTTGATGGGGTTCCCGCGCCGGAACGTCCCGATGAACTCCGTATTCTCTGCGGACTGCATGAGAGTTCAACGGACGCCCTCTCGCCGGTTTCGATTGAGGAGATCGGGACAATTCTCGTGCGTTTGCGTGAAGCGAAAATTCCCCTATCCTCTATTTCACTGGAAATTCCTCTCTCCGCTTTTGCGTGGCGAAGCATCGGCAAGAAAAAAATCGAACCGGTAAAACTGAAGCCGGGAAATCTGGAAAGCATGCTGAAAGAGGCGGGGGAAGGCGGAGTATTACAGTTGGGGGATGGCTCCCAGCAGCTTGCTTACAACGGAAACATTTACGCTTTCGATAACCTTTCCGGCATCGCTTCCAAGATAAGTTTTTTAAGTTCCGGGGAACTGTCGCGGATTAGAGGGCTGTATATTCGATATGATGGCTTTGGGTTAAAGCCGGACAGCGAGGGATTGAAAAAACTGGCAGGGGTGTTTCAGAAATAGGTAAGAAAAACAACAGACATTCAAGCTTCGCGCTTCAGTTGCTTTTCATTGATTTAGTTTCTTTTTACCGATAATCCAAAAACGATGGCAATCCTATTCCAATCGTCTCGTATCAAGAAGTCTGGCTCCATGATATACCATAAGTATCTCAATCACCTCCGGCTTGATACGATATATAATGCGATAGTTCCCTAATTGGGTTTCCCTTATCTCCGGTAGGTTCATTTCCGGGACGACACTGCAAGACTCTGGAAAAGCTCCAACCCGCTCCACTGACTCCAGTATGTCAACAGCAAGCAAACGGGCATAGTATTCGGAATCCGCCGAGATGAAATTGACAATGTTCTCAAGATCGTCAGCAGCCTGAATCGTCCATCTTATTTCAGCCATTTTGCCATCCGGTCCCTGACTGCCTGGTGAGGGACGGTTTCTCCACGGTCGGCCTGTGCAATGCCGCGTTCAATTTTAGCTAGCAAAAGAAGACGTTCCATAGCATCTTCTACCGAAGCGTCATCCGGAAGCTCCTGAACAGTTTGCAGCATTTTCTCTTTTGTGGTCATGCTTTTATCCTCACTCAAACGGTATTCCCGTTCTGCTTTTTACCTATTATATTGTTCTTATATAAGAGCTCATTGCAAAAGTCGTTTTGGAAACGAAAAAATGATAAGTTTTATTACTTCAGCCCCCTAACCCTCAATCCCTTTCCCCCAAAGGGGGCAAGGGAAGTTGTTGATCCACAGTGTTTTCCTGCCCCCTCCGGGGGAAGGATGTCCGGAGGACAGAAAAGGGGCTGCCTTCAAAAAAGACTTTTGCAATTAGCTCATAATACATCAGATTCATATTGTGTGTTTTTTTTGTCAGCTCAAGTACGAAATATATCGACTTTCTAATCTTCTCCAAGAAAAATTTAGAAACAGTAACAAAGTGACGAAGTAAACGATGCCTGAACCATGATTCGCTTGATGAGATGATTACCTTGGGTATATAAATTTTATCATGGAAATCCGCAAATCCCATGAATCAAGGTTCAGATAATTTTTTGCTTTGCGAGAAATTAACTATTTTCTGTTATCCTTTTATTACCGCAGCATGCTTTTCTCGGACGATCCGCTCAGAAGAAGCCAGATAAAGAACGGCCCCCCCAGGAGTGCGGTAACGATTCCCACCGGAATTTCCGCCGGAGCGATGACAATTCTTGCCAGCGTGTCGCACAGCGTGAGGAAAAGACCGCCGAACAGAAAAGTGGCCGGGGCAAGATACCGGTGATTCGCGCCCACAAGGATCCGTGAGATGTGCGGCGACATCATCCCGACAAATCCGATCGGGCCGCATACCGAAACCACCCCGCCTATCATGAGCGACACCGCGAAAAAGAGAACGGTTTTCATCTTTCCGACTTCCACTCCTCTGCTCGTTGCGATATCCTCCCCGGCGCTGAACAGGTTCAATTCGTGGGTCAGCGCAAAAACGATGGCGCCTCCCGCCAGAATGAACGGGAGAACGCCGAGGATCGAATCGTATCCGACCGCCTCGATGCCCCCCATCAGCCACCGCACGATCCTGAATGACTGGGTGAAATCGCTCAGATACTGAAGGAAGAGGATGAGGCTGGAAAAGAAAAAGCTGATCGCCACCCCGGCAAGAAGCATGGTGGCGGTCGAGAACCCTTTTCTCATCCGGGTGAATCCGTACACCGCGAGGATGGAGATGAGCGCCCCGGCAAGGGAGCCGATCGACATTCCGGAAATCCCGAAGAATGTGAACGTGAATCCGGTGAGGATGGAAAGCGCCGCTCCGAATGCCGCTCCGCTCGATACTCCCAGGGTAAAGGGCGTTGCGAGGGGATTGCGGAAAAGCGCCTGGAAAGCCATTCCGCTGATCGCCAGTGCGGAACCTGCCAGGAACGAAGTCAGCACCCTCGGCACCCGCATCTTCCAGAAAATGCTCGAGTCCATGTCCAGAGCGGAAGGATGGAGAATGGTATCCAGCGCGATCCTTTTCATCCCGATAACCGGCGCACCCGCGAGAACAATGATCGATCCCAGCGCCAGAAGAATGAGAACGGCAGATTTTTTCATTTTCCGGCCTCCTCGTGGACAATGAGCTGCTGCCCGGTGACCGGATGGGTGACAAAGAGGAACGATTTGTCGTAGATGCCCGAAAGCACGCTGTTCCGCATCACTTCTTCGGGGAATCCCTCGAATGCGACCCTTCCTTCCTTGAGGATGGCGATACGGTTGCTCAAAAGCGCCGCGGCGTTGATATCGTGAGTTACCATGACTATGGTGATTCCGCGTTCGAGGTTTATCCGTTTCAGAATCCTGTGTACTGCGGCCACATGTTTCGGGTCGAGGAACGTGGTCGGCTCGTCCAGAAGGAGAATCCTCGTTCCCTGCGCAAGCGCCGCCGCGATAAGGACATTCTGACGTTCCCCGCCGCTCAGCGTGTTCATTACCCTGTCGGCGAGGTGACCGGTTCCGGTGAGGTCGAGCGCATCCTGCACCGCCTGTTCGTCCCTGTGGCTGATCGGGGTGAACGGGCTCAGATAGGGATAGCGCCCCATCATGACAAATTCCTCGACCGAGAAAGGAAGGCTCCGGCCGTCGGACTGCGGAACATATCCGAGCAGGCAGGCCAGTTCCTTCTGGCGGTACGATTCCAGCGGTTTTCCGGCAAGGGAGATTTCCCCTTTCCCTCCGGTGTTGATACGGATGAGGCATTTGATGAGCGTGCTCTTGCCGGCGCCGTTCGGCCCGATGATCGAGAGAAACTCCCCCCCGTTCACCGCAAGCGAAATGTCATGCAGGATGCTCTTATCCCCGATGGAGAAAGAGTAGTTGCTGATTGTGATGGATTCGTGGGTCATAGTTTTTCTTTGCGAGCTTTGCGAGAAATATTCTTTATTCGTTTTTTTGCCCGTAGTACGCGTCTTTCCCGTGTTTCCGGCTGTAGTGTTTCTGAAGGAGCGTTTCTTTCAGGCAGACCGTTTCCGGGTTGATGAGCGTGGTCAAAAATGCCATTTTCGCAATTTCTTCGAGCACCGCGCTGTTATAGACCGCTTTCTCCGGGGTTTTCCCCCAGGTAAAGGGGCCGTGGCACGCCAACAGCGCCATCTCGACATCTTCATAGGAAAGGGAGGCGAATCGTTTCAGTATCTGATTTCCCGTTTCTTCCTCGTAGTCTCCCCGGATGCATTCGTCCGGGATCACCCCGGTGCAGGGAATCTCTCCCGGCACATGATCCGCGTGCGTGGTGCCGAGGCAGGGGATGGAGCGCATCGCCTGCGCCCAGGCGGTTGCAAAGGTGGAATGGGTGTGG
>JBAYHX010000005.1:0-23266 GCA_041665965.1 Candidatus Latescibacterota bacterium | reverse complement strand
CGGATATCACCATCATGGCTTCCGGGGGAACGGTTTTCCATGCGGTCGATGCCGCGGCGCTGCTTAAAAAAGAGGGAATCGACGCCGGTGTGGTGAATATCCATACCATCAAGCCCATAGACGCGGACGCGGTTGCCTCCTTCGCCAAAAAAACAGGGCATATTGTCACGGTGGAAGATCACAACATCATCGGCGGGCTGGGAAGCGCTGTCGCCGAGGTGATCGCGGAATCCGGAACGGGCAGACTCACCCGTCACGGCCTCCGGGATGTGTTTGGCGAATCGGGCTCGCCGGAAGCCCTCTATCGGAAATACCGTCTCGATTCACCGGGAATCGCGGAGGTGGTCAAAGAAGCGCTGAAACACTGAGTTATTGAAATTACTTCATCAAAAGCATTTTCCTCACCGCCACACTTTTATCCATAGTGAGCCGTGCGAAATATACCCCGGAAGATACCAGTTTACCGGAATCGTCGCGGCCATCCCATAGAACAGCGCGGACTCCCGCTGAGACCTGACCTGAAACCAGTTCCCGAACCTTACGGCCCATGATGTCGTGGATTGTCAGATTTGCTTTACCTGAAAATGGAAGGGTGAACTCGATTGTGGTCGAAGGATTGAACGGATTTGGTGCATTCTTTAGTATTTTTAAGTCTGACATCGGATTTTTATCTTTAACTTCTACCGGATCGGGATGAAAACTTCGTAACCCTTTTGACCCTCCTGTCCAGATGACACCCGATTCATCAATTTTTATGGAAAAAATAGCGTTATTTGAGTATGGCTGATCATAACGTATAAACTTATTTCCATCATAACTATATAATCCATAGTATTCAACACCTAACCACAAAGTATTATTTTTATCAACAATCATATCTCTTATATAATATAAATTATGTTTTGAATAAGTATCAATCGATTCCCATGTTTTCCCATCATATTTCAGCAAATCAAATTCTCCGCCAAACCAGAGAACTGAATTTGAATCGATAGCGGCAGAATAATAACTATTATATTTTGGTGATTCATAATAATTCAAAATATTTCCATTCAAATCACTTTCTATCACACCATACGAATCACATGCTGACCATATCATACCATCATTATCTTGAATCATTTTCCATATAGATCCACCCCACCAAAAAAAATTCCAATCCTTTCCGTCATAGGTAAAGATGCCATTCTCAGAGCCGAAACACATCACCTGATTATTTATTTCTATAATAGAATTTATCCAAGGATCATACCTGGTGTGTAAGGTTGTCCAGTTATTACCATCATAACGCAAAACGCCATCTCCGGTTCCGAACCATTTGACACCATTATGATCTATAGCTACCGATCTGACTTCATTATATGCCAATCCATCTTTTTCAGTGTACCGAACAGTTGAACCATCCAATTTGTTATATCGGATAACACCGCTGTCTGTCGCGCACCACACATAATTGCCATCCAAGGCAATACTGTTGATCATTTCATCGGATATGTGGTGTTCCCAGTTATAAGCACGGACAGATTGAGAACACAAAACACTTACTATGAAAAAAGAAGTAATTATCGCGTTTCTCATTAGTTGTTCCTCCAAATTTCAGTGAATAATAAAGTTATTTAGTTCTGTATAAGATAAACTTTGTTTTATGTCAAGAAAATATTTTTATAATACGCTATATAGTATACTAAAATAATATGTTTTGACATTTTATTCTTATTCTATTACATAATATTATATCTGCGGCGTTTATATAATAGATACGTCAATAATTTTAAAGTAAGGAGGTGATACAAACCCTTAGATCGTTTCTACCTGTTCAGCTTTTATTCTATCCTAATTAACCCCTAAGGTAAGGAGATGAAAGATGAAAGCTCGTACATTTTTCTTAACCATGCTCGCAATGGTCTTGTCCACAGTTACACTACACGGAGATGCAAAATGGACGAATTATACGACCGTTGACGGCCTTGCCCATAATTACGTCATAAGCATCGCGGCGGACAATCAAGGTACGCTCTGGTTTGGCACATACGTCAACTGTGTATCGAAATTCGACGGCGTTTCGTGGAAAACATATACAACAGCCGATGGCCTTACCGGTAATAACATCAGATGTATCACTGTGGACAAACAAGGTGCGCTCTGGTTTGGCACGGGTTACCATGGAGTTTCGAAATTCGATGGCGTTTCGTGGAAAACATACACTCCAGCAGACGGCCTTGCTGGTAATAGTGTTAACGCTATTGCTTTAGACAAACAAGGAAATCTCTGGTTTGGAACTGGAGGTCAAGGGATATCTAAATTCGATGGAATTTCATGGAAAACATACACCGAAGTAGATGGCCTTGCAAATAATGATGTTCGATCCATCGCCGTGGACAATCAGGGTTCACTCTGGGTCGGCACAGCGAATGGGGTTTCAAAATTCGATGGTGTTTCGTGGAAAATATATACGACCGCTAACGGCCTTCCCGGTAATTATGTCAATTCTATTGCCGTTGACCATCAAGACTTGATCTGGGTCAGCACATTGGACAGCAACTATCATGGATGTGGTGTAACGAAATTCGATGGCACTTCATGGAAAACATACACAACCGCGGACGGACTCGTCGAAAATTATGTCTTGTGCATCGCAGTAGACAACCAAGGTGATCTATGGTTAGGCACCTATGGCAGAGGCATATCGAAATTCGACGGCACAACGTGGTATACATACACTGCTCTCGGCGCACTTGCTTATACATCTGTTTCATCTATCGCGGTGGACAAACAGGGTGCGCTCTGGTTCGGTTCAAATTTTGGGGTATTTAAATTAGAGGAGCAAGGTTCAACCTATGTTTCCGATTCCCAAAACATGGATCACCCCGAATCTTTTGGTGTCAGGGCTGCATATCCGAACCCGTTCAATCCGTCTACAACTATTGATTTTACAATTCCCCGTTCGGGGAAGGCCACACTCTCCGTGTACAACATTCACGGGCAACTGGTGGAGACGCTTGCAGATGGGACGATGAGCGCCGGGACCCACCACACCGTCTGGAACGCCGCCCGTCATGCTTCGGGAGTGTACCTGGTGGTGCTGAAGTCCGGTGGAATGACCGATATAGGGAAAGTAATGCTTGTCAAGTAACAGATGTTCTTCCCTTTATTCTTTATTTCCATCCCACGATATATTCCACTTCTCCGCCGGTTTTCTGCCCCGGTTTGAGAATCTGAAGGTGAGATTCCTTTTTTAGTCCTTTGCTGTAGAGGTTATGCGCATCGGTTGAACTGGTCTGGTTCTCCAGACAGAAGAAATTCGTATCCGGGGTGTATACCACCACATGGGTAAAATCCGCGGTTGCCCGCTGACGGAGCTCAAGGCCGATGGATTCGAACATCGTTACCACTTCCCTCTTTGGCGTGGAACCGAAATAGACATCGTCCAGCCGGAGTCCGGAGACCGCTTTCGGTGTGAGAAGGCTCCACTTCGAATCTTTGGTTATTGTATCCAGTTTACCGGAAGGCATCATCTTTTCCGCATCCATATGGTAGGGCAGAGGCGCTTTTATGGTGATCCGATCCTTTGCGCCGATTACATTCCAGAAAGGATGGAGGGCGAATCCGAATCCCAGCGGCTTTGTCCCCTGATTTTCCACCTCATAGCTGATGCGCACGCGGTCAGCCAGAAGGGTGTACTGCACAGTGAGCGTGTTCGGAAACGGGTATCCCGCAAGACGGGGATTATTCCTGTCGAAAACATACCGGGCTTTGAACGAAGCTGAATTTTTCCCGGCAGACGGCGGTTCGAATTTCCATGACGGGTCATCCCACACAAGGCCGTGAATGGTGCGGAGCTTGTCCTGCCCGGGAACGCTCTGTTTCACTGTGTCGCCGAGGAAAACATAGATTCCGTCCCGCACCCTGTTGGGAGTCGGAAAAAGAATCGGAGTTCCTAAAAACTGTTTCGAAAGCTGGGAAAGTTTTTCCGGGCCGCGGAGCAGTTCTGTTCCGCCGATGGTAAAAGAATACAGGTTGTTTCCGCCCTCCGGTGTGATCTTTACCGAAAGGGATTTGCGCGGGTCTGTTTTGTTTTCAGCTTTCAGAGTCACACAATTCCAGCCTGTTTCAGTATCCTTTGTTATCGAGCAGGAAAAAACAGTGTCGTCTGCGGCAGAGGCTTTATCGATCATTGACAGAAACACGAAAAAACCTGCAAGAAGAAAATATCGTGACATAAAAACCTCACTTTATAGGAATTGAAGGAGATTGCTTATCCTGACCGAACAGGTTGGAAACCTTTCCCCCGCGTTTCAGCATACGGTCGATGCAGAGAAGATTGAGCATAAGATGCCGCGGATGATGGAAATTTTCAGCACGGTCATAACGGGTGGCAGAGGAAGTCTTTCTGTTTGCTGAATTAATCCTGAGCGGATAGACATATTTTTTCATGGGATATTTGTCCTGGACGTAGGTGTACATTTTCCCGAACATTTCTTTTGCCCAGGGCTCGCCGGTCTGCTCCACGATAAACAGAGAGCCAATAAGCACTTCCTCCTGCGCCCAGAGTGCCTTGTCTATCACCCACTCATTCTTCGATACATTGTTCAATCCCAGAAAAACTCCGCCGGACACATCGTCCCAGGCCACTTCGACATGCCTTTTAAATCGCTCAACTGCTTTGGTGAACAGTTCTTTGTCCTTGATACGGGCGGCTTCATAAAGAATCATTGCGAGCGTTTCAATTGCATTTCCGGTATAAATAAGCTGACGGTACTCGTTGGAAGGACGAGTCATATCGTGATTCAATATCTCGTTCATGAGATTGAATTCAGGATTAAAATGGAAATCAATAACCGCCTTGAGCGATCTGCTCAAGACTTCCCGGACATCTGTATCCGATTTATATTCAAGCATCTGCGAGGTCAGGTTGATAAGATACATCCATACTCGCAGTATACGCGCGCCCGGGATGGGACGTGCTTTCGGCCCCAGGTAAACCTGCCCTGCTGCGGGATAGTAATCGGGACGGTCATACAAACGAACAACCTTCATCAATGTTTCTTTGGCCAAATCCCACCATTTGCTTTCACCACTGGCTTTCGCAAATTCCTGAAAACCGGTTGCGATAAACAGGTCGCCGTACCCGCCGGCGTCAGGACGGCCATCAGTTTTGCCTTCACGGGTATAATTCTCCGGCCAGAAACGGTCCCCGACAGGCCGGTTCTTACGCAGGAAATTAACCGATTTATGGGCAATCTCGAGATATTTTTTCTCAGCCTGTATGTGGTTGTAAAGGTACGAGTAAGTCCATATCCCGCTTCCCTCATACCTTGCATGTTTTTTCGAATCGATACGCGAGCCGTTCAGGTCAACCTCACACATAAACCCGCCCTGCTCGTGATCGATTACATACTTGTCCATAAAAGGGAGAAAATCATCGAACAGATCATGACGGTACTGTTCGCGGAGCTCTTCCAACGACCTGCCTGCAATTTTCCAGTTGTCCACCGACCGGGGAGGCCGCGGGGTATGTTCGATCTTACAGCCGGAAATTCCTGCAAGAAGAGCGCCGATTCCCGCCGATTTTCGAAAAAAAGCGCGTCTTTCCATTTCTCTGCTCCTATCCTGAAAAAATTGCTTATACCATTGGTAATAAAATATGAAAGAATTTTGAGTTGATATAAAGTAGCATCTTTCCCGGCCGGAAACAAACAGGTTTTATATTTTCATTTTTTCTGGAAGAAAAATCTTATTTGTTAGCCTTTTGCAAAAGTCTGTATTTGAAGGCAGCCCCTTTTCTGTCCTACGGACATCCTTCCCCCGGAGGGGGCAGGACACATCTTTATCGTGCCTGCGAAGCAGCTAATACTGTAGAGCAACAACTTCCCTTGCCCCATTCGGGGGTAAACGAAGTTCCCGCAAAGCGGAAAGGGATTGAGGGTTAGGGGGCTGAAGTAATAAAACTTATCATTTTTTCGTTTCGAAAACGACTTTTGCAATGAGCTCTTGTGATTCCCATATAAGAATAATTATTGGAAAGAAAAAGATTATTTATTAACGTAACGAAAAGGTTCTTTTCTTCCGCTAAACCATATGATCGCCGCTCCAGCCGGCGGGGAGATATCCTTTCTCTTTCCATTCGAGGTGGCTCATGTCTCAACGAATTATTTCCAGACGCTCTTTTTTCCGAACAGCCGCTGCAGGAGCAGCTTTGACCGGCGTTTCTGCAAATGTCCTGTCCAAAACCGGTACACCCGATCAAAAAAACCGCTATCTGCCAACCTGGGAATCCCTCGACTCACATCCCTGTCCGGAATGGTACGAGGACGCCAAACTGGGGATGTATTTCCACTGGGGACTCAGTTCGGTTCCGGGCTGGGCTCCCCGAAAGAACGGCACTCCTTATGCGGAATGGTACTGGAACAGTATGCGGGATGAGAAAAATCCCACCTGGAAATACCACCGTGATACCTACGGAGAATATTTTGCCTATGACGATTTTATTCCTCTCTTTCGGGCGGAGCGTTACCATCCGGAAGAATGGGCTGCTTTTGCCAAAAATACCGGGATGAAATATGTTTTCATGAACACAAAACACCATGACGGTTTCTGTCTCTGGCCCAGCCGGGTAACCAACCGTAACACTTACAAAATGGGGCCGAAACGTGATCTTATCGGGCCGTTTGTAAGAGCCGCACGGAAAGAAGGCTTGAAAGTCGGCTTTTATTATTCATTCTATGAATGGTACAATCCTCTCTATACCGGAAACCCCCAGCCGTATGCAGGTTACATCCCGCATAAAAACTATGTGGAAGATTTCATGGCGCCCCAGGTGCGTGAGCTGATCGATTTATATCAGCCTGATTTTCTCTATTTCGACGGCGAATGGGATCAGCCTCCCGAATTCTGGAAAAGCCCTGAATTTGTTGCCGATTATTACAATCAGGCGCTGAAAAGAAAGCAGGATGTACTGGTCAACGACCGGTTCGGCAAAGGAAGCAGGGGAACCCACGGAGATGTTTTCAATGTCGAGTATGAATACGGAATAGAGAGCCAGGGGCTTTTAACCCACAAATGGTCTTACTGGCGCGGGATAGCAAAAACCTTCGGCTATAACCGTGATGCCGATCCTCAGGATTGTTTGAGCGCACAGGAGCTTATACATATGGTTGTCGACGGTGTGAGCCGGAACGGTAATTTCGATATCAATATAGGCCCCACCGGGGCGGGAGAAATAATCGACATCGAACGCGCACCTCTTGAAGCTCTTGGGAAATGGCTCCGTATCAATGGTGAAGCCATCTATGGTTCCCGTATCTGGAAAATCCCCGCCGAAGGAGATATCAGGTTCACTGCCAAAGGAGAATATGTTTACGCTCTAGTATTGAAATGGCCGGGAAAGAAATTCGATATTCGTTCGATCCGTGCGGAGGAAGGATCGAAAATATCCATGCTTGGAGCGCCCGGCTCAATTTCCTGGAGCCAGAATTCTGATGCGCTGACTCTTGAATACCCTCTCTGGAAATCAAGGCCGATCGAATGCGCTTATGCCTGGGTGTTCAAAATACGTGCAAAAAAAACATCCTGAAATTGAAGTTATCCACCGCAAGCAGCGGAGTATCCAAAGATAATCCCTCTGTCACCTTTGGTGACATCCTCCTTGTTAAGGGAGATAAATGATAAATGCCGTTCCTCTGATACTGGTGTCTGTTACCCCCCTTAATAAGGGGGGATGCCGCAGGCAGGGGGGATTGTATTCCATGCGCCTATTGAGACTGGGAATTCAACCCTATGAGATTAATTTGTTACTGTCAATAAGCTAGTACGGGATCTACAATAAAAAGTTATTGAAATAAAATTTTTCTTTGCGAATTCTGCGAACCTTGTAAGATAGTATTTTAAGGTTTATATTATACTCTTCGATGGAAAATTGAATCTGGCGGTACATGTATGAAAACCGGAATATTTTTTCGCGGAATATGGGCAGGAATTCTAATCGCTGGCGCGATTTCCCTTTACGGCTGCAATGGGAACGACAATCGATATGTGATTCTCTACGAAAACATTCAGCCGAAACAGGCTGCTGAGATCGGCTCCCTTCTGGATGAATTCCATGAAATAAATACGATGACTATGGGGAATAACACGTTCACTATCAAAGTTCCCCAAAAACGCATCAACCTTATAAAACACTATATGACCGCGCCGGTTGACAGTGAAAGGTATATCAGTCTTGTCCAGACAGCTCTCCTGGCACAGCGGGATTCTGTGAAAACTGTCTCTCAAGACGCGGTGAAAGCTTCCGGCCGCCTGAAGAGGATAGTCACCCCGCCGACCGAACGCAGCGATTCCCTTCGAATCGGCGCAGCATTCGATAGAACATTTGAAAATAGTTCTTGGAGATGTTATCGGACACCTGACTATAAAATTCATGTGGAGTTCAGCGGGAATATTCCCAGTTCCATCCGTTCGAATCCGGAAGAGATGAGTTTTGTCATGAATCTGACGGATAACAGGGAACCGCTTCTCCTGGAAATCGGCCCGGCCCGTTCGCTCTGGAAATTCCGGTGGCTTATGGGGATTGACGGTCTGTCGTTCAAAAAGGAGAGCACAAGAGTCATTCCCGGGAGGTTCCGTCCGGAAGGAGGGAAACCTCCACGAGAATCAGAATCTATCAGCCTGTAATTTTACTTGAGGTCAGGAATAGGTGGCGACCTGCTTTACTACATCCCAGCCCATGCCTTTGACATAAACCGTATAGATTCCGGGCTTGCCGAATCCATCCCAGGTTACCTGGTGCGTTCCCGGTTCAAGCCCATCAGCAATAAGCCTCCAGACTACATCACCGTTCTTATTGAGAACATCGACATACACGTCTTCCTTCTGCGGGAGAGAGACTTCCATGATGCGCTTTCCGTGGGAGTCTTTTCCGAGGTCGTTGATCGAGGGGCGTGAAGCGGTCTTTTTTCCCGCTTTCCATGCGGAATAATCGAACGGCTCGTTGCAGAGGTGGAAGCGCGGTTCGTTCTGGCCGTTATAGTTACGCTGCATATAGTAGGTTACAAGATCGGTTCTCTGGAATGTGTCCAGCTTCCGGAGCGTCGCCTTTCCTTCATCCCACAGGTACACGGGGATATCGTTCGGGTCGAGAACATTGGACATGCCGCGTTCGATTCCGATATGGAACAACCCGAAATTTCCTGGTTCGTGCCCCGCAAGCCAATGGGTGATGATATCCACCCGGAACGGATCGAGACCGAAGATTACATTGTTGGCCATGTAATCCTGCGCCTTACCGTCATGCGGCCCGCCTGCGAACCCGTCTCCGTCGCGGCCATAGATTCCTTCCACCATGCAGAGACCTGTTTTGGTTACACTCAGGGAGTCGAGCATGCGCTGAACCCACTGTTCCATGTAGAACCCGCCGCCGTAATTCTTTTCCCCGGATTTGTCCCAGCGCGGGATGCCTGCGGCTATATGCTTTTTGGTCAATGACTGTACGTGCTTTACATAGTCTTTATGAAAATAGGGGAAATACCGTTTATCATAGTAATTATTGAAAATGCTGTTGAATCCCCCGCAGAATTCGTGGAAACGTTTTCCGCTCAATCCCTGGAGATTTTTTATCGAAGCGGTGATTCCCATTCCGTGGGCTTTGAATTTCGCGATATCGATAAGGAAGGTATCGGGCATATTGACCGGAGTCTGGAAAGCGATTTCCTTGAAAACCACCCCGTTGGGGACTTTCACAAAATGAAGGTCTTCGCCGATCTTATAATCCCAGAAGTTACGCGAGGTCAGGTCACGGAGAATGAAATTGTTTGCCTGCGCCATCTGAGGCCAGCCGTGAGCAGCCCAATCACCGGGACAGGCGCATTCATGAATGTATATCTGCTGCGGCCCTTTTTCACGGACAGCCTTGCAGAAACCCTCGACAAAGTTCTTGTCGGTATTGATGCCGAGATGTTCCGGCGCCGATTTCCCCTCAACAAGAGGATTGCACGTCCAGTTGGGTTTGCAGGTTATTTTGGTCGAGTTCGGGTAACCGCCGGAATCGGTTTTTACAAAAAGCTCACCGGCAAGATAGTACCCGGCATTATGAATATCACGTCTGTCAGTCTTTTTACCGATGGATGTAAGGTTTATGAAAACTGCTTCAGGGTGGGCTTTGACAAACGGGTGCAGATCAAATCCCGGCCCGGTATAGGGAGCGGTTTTCTTCATCGAAGAACAGCCTGTGCCAGCCAGCACTCCCGCCCCTGCAATAGCTGATGTTTTAATGAAATCACGCCGTTTCATGACGCCTCCGAAAAAATTTTTATATGTATGGTTTGTTAAAAAAACTCATGAAAACAACTCTCAAGTTAATCTCCTCTCAAACAAGATAAAGAGGGAAATAACCTGTGATTTCTCTCAATACCTGTGTTATGAGACTTTCCCCTCTCTTTTTAAGAGGGGGTCAGGGGGTGAGTTTATTTTCTCCCCGGGTGGTACTATTGTTTCTCTGCTCTTAAAAAACTTCCCGCATCGAAACTATGACGCTGGAAAAGACAAAAAGTATCAGCGTCTTTCGTTCCGGTCACTGGCCGCCTGCCGTTTTATCGACAGCGGTTTTCCAGAGCGCCACGCTATCGATATTTTTGGCCTTAAGAAGAAGGTTCACCAGTTCACGAACTGCGCCATGTCCTCCCGGTGCAGAAGTTACAAAATCGGCGGCGGCCTTTATTTCATCGCTCGCATCGCCCACTGCCACCGCAACACCCGCGGTCTCGAAAGCGGTGAGATCGTTAAGGTCATCGCCCATATAGAGAATTGCTTCTTTTGTGACTCCGAATGTATCGCAGAGCTGCCTGATCGCGACAGACTTGTCGCCAACACCGCAAAAGTAAAAGTCTGCATGGAGATAATTGGCGCGTGCTTCTGTGGAAGGATCCTTCCGGCCAGTGATAAATCCACGTTTGATCCCGGCGCGGAGGAGAAGCTCCAGCCCCAGGCCGTCATGCGAGGAAAATCCCTTGAACACTTTTCCTTCATGATCATAAAAAAGGGCGCCGTCGGTAAATGTACCGTCAACATCCATTGCGACAACCTGTATGACAGAGAGTCTCTTATAAAGCTCCGGTTCAGTCACGGTCGCTCCTTCGGGTAATATCTGCCCCGAGAGAAGCAAGCTTGATTTCGAAGTTTTCGTATCCGCGATCCAGATGGTAAACACGGTCGAGGATAGTGGTGCCTTTCGCGGCCAGACCGGCGATAACCAATGCTACTCCTGCGCGAAGGTCGGAAGCCATAACCGGCGCTCCCACCAGATGCGGTATGCCGACCACAACCGCCTTGTCTCCTGCTACACGGATACAGGCGCCCATACGGTTCAGTTCTGCGGCATGAATGAAACGGTTTTCAAAAACGGTCTCGCGGATAAGGGAAACACCTTCGGCGACCGCAAGACATGCCATGAACGGCGGTTGAAGATCGGTGGGAAATCCGGGATGAGGCATAGTGGTTATGTCCACAGCCTTCAGTCTTTTGGGGCCTTTGACCACAACGGAGCTTGCCGATACCGTTTTGAATTTCACTCCCATGTCCCGGAGCTTTTCCATAACGATCCGTACATCCGCAATGTCAAGCCCCTCTATCTCGATTTCACCGGAAGTCACCGCCGCCGCACACATGAACGATCCCGCAACAATACGGTCCGGCATCGGCCTGTATCTGACAGCAGAAAGTTTTTTCACTCCTTCGATAAAAATGGTAGGGGCACCGTGGCCGGTGATTTTTGCTCCCATGGCATTGAGAAAATTCCCGAAATCCTTGATTTCCGGTTCGCAGGCGGCATTCTCGATTATTGTCTGTCCTTTGGCCAGCGCGGCTGCCATCATGAGATTCTCTGTTCCGGTATGTGAAGGATAATCCAGACATACGGTGACGCCGGTCAGCAAATCTGCTTTCCCGCTGAGCAGTCCCTCCTGGTCCTCAATCCTGGTACCCATCCGCCGGAACCCGTCAAGGTGAAAATTCACCGGCCTCGCACCGATGGCGCAGCCTCCGGGTGTGGAAATCCTGAATTCGCGAAATCTCCCCAAAAGTGCTCCCGAAATCAGGAACGACGCGCGCATCTGTTTGACGAGATCATAGGGAGCGACTCCGTTATGCACTTTCGAAGCGTCAATAGTGAGATTTTTCGATCCGGTATCATATTCCGATTCCGCTCCCAGATCGGCCATGAGCTTCTGGAGCACTTTGATATCGTGAAGATAGGGAATGTGTTCGAGAACGGTTTTCCCTTCCTCCGCCATAAGCGCCGCGCACATCATGGGGAGCACTGCGTTTTTTACCCCCTCGATGGTTACTTTTCCCCGGAGTTGACGACCTCCCTCGATGATGAATCTGTCCATAGTAAAGTTCCTTTTAATAATATCTCAAAGTTCGCTGAGGGAATGAAGAATGGAAAAAAATAAAATTCCCGTTATTTCAAAACTTACATAGTGATCTCCTCTCTATGATACAAAGGAGATACTTATTGGAAAACAATTCCCATTCTATAGAATAGAGCGGGATTAGGGAGTGAGTTTCGTCGATAGAAAAGCATGTCGAAATTTATCCTTTCACCACGGCATCTATTTCCACAAGCTTTTTCATCAATTTCTCCAGCTTGTCAAGAGGCAGCATGGTCGAGGCGTCACAAAGAGCTTTCGAGCAGTCCGGGTGCGTCTCGATAAAGACGCCGTCGACACCTGCTCCCGCCGCAGCCCGCGCCAGGGTTTCGATAAACTGCGGGTCGCCCCCGCTCCTGTCTTTTCCGCCGCCGGGACGCTGCACCGAGTGCGTGCAGTCGAACACCACCGGAAAGCCCAGCGCCTGCATGACAGGAAAAGAACGGATATCAACCACCAGGTCATGATAGCCGAATGTGGTTCCCCTCTCCACGATGACAATTTTTTTTGAGCCGCCTTCCTCGACCTTGCGGGCTATCGAAGCCATATCCTCCGGCGCCATGAACTGCCCTTTTTTGATGAATACCGGCTTCCCGGCAGCGCCGCAGGCAAAAGCCAGGTCGGTCTGACGGCAGAGAAATGCGGGTATCTGAAGGACATCGACCACCTTTCCGGCATATTCAGCCTCTTCGGGCGAGTGAACATCGGTAAGCACCGGCACATTATGATGCGCCCGGATATTGTTCAGGATTTCCAATCCCCGTTCGATTCCGGGGCCGCGGTACGAATTGTAGCTCTGACGGTTTGCTTTGTCGTAAGAGGATTTGAAAATATACCCGATACCGAGACCGGCGGCGATTCCCTTTGCGCGGGAGCAGACCCGGTTTGCGAGTTCTTCCGATTCCAGAACGCACGGGCCTGCCACCAGAAAAAGAGGAGAACCCCCTCCAACCGGGATATTTTGTATGTGGAATAATGGGGTCATGACAGGCTTTCCTGTTCAATCATACTTCGTTTGTTTTTTTAACTCACCCCCGGCACCTCTCTTGCGAAGAGAGGGGGGAAATCTTTTTGCTAACGCTAAAGCAGATTTAATCGAGTGCATATACTCTGTTCGGGGTGCAAGGGGTGAGTTTATTTTTTCTCCCCTGCCGCTTTGACAAAACATAAGAACATCGGATTAGGCTCTGTAAGCCGCGAGGTAAACTCCGGATGCGCCTGAGTACCTATGAAACAGGGATGTCCGGGCAGCTCGCTGTACTCCATGAGCACAGTGCCGTCCTCACGGACATGGCGCCCGCTGAACACAAGTCCTTTCTGAGTAAGTATTTTTACATAGGCCGGATTGACTTCATAGCGGTGACGGTGACGCTCGACTACCGCGACTTCGCCTTCACCAATAAGGCCGAGACGGAATTTCTGGTTTGGATCGGAACGGTATCTTACCAGACGTTCCCTGTCTTTTTCGATACGCCCCGATTCCTCGTATGCCCTGTATATAAGCGTTCCCGGCTCGATTACTGCCGCATACCCACCGAGACGCATCGTTCCACCGTAACCGTCACGGGCAAGCGCATCTTTCTGCGATTCTATGATCGATACCACCGGGTGAGGAGTATCAGGGCAATTCTCGGTAGTGGATGCCCCTTCCAGTCCGCATACGGTACGCGCGAATTCCGATATGGCTATCTGCATACCGTAACAGAGGCCGAGGTAGGGCACATTGTTCTCGCGTGCGTACCTGACAGCCTTGATCATCCCCTCGACACCCTGTTTCCCGAAACCGCCCGGAATGAGAATACCGTCGAACTGTGAAAGGATGATCGAAGGATCAGCAGCATCCTCGATGGACTTGGCGTCCACCCAGTGAATCTCCACTCCGGTATTCAGTTCCGCGCCTGCATGAACCAGCGCCTGGCTGACACTGATAAAGCAATCCGCCAGTTTGAACGAACCGGTGACAACATATTTGTTTACAATGGCAATCTTGACTTTCTTTTTCGGTTTGTCGATCCGTTTGACATACTTCCTCCAAACCGACCAGTTGGGCCTCTTCCTGCTCTTCATCCCCAGTTTCCCGAGTATTTTACGGCCGATGAACTCTTTTTCGAAATTCAGCGGGATCGCATACAGGTTTTTGGCATCGGGGGCGCTGATGACATAATCCGAGGAGATATTTGCATAGGTCTGGATTTTTTTCTTGCGGATTATATCGAGCGGCTTGCCGGCGCGGCAGAGAATGATATCGGGGAAAATGGCGTTTTCCGAAAGAAGTTTGATCGCCTGCTGGGTGGGTTTCGTTTTCATTTCCTCGATATGCGAGGGAACCGGCAGAAAGGTTATGAGAACATAGATCATGTTCTCCATGCCGATTTCCATCTGAAGGCTTTTCATGGCGAACAGGAAAGGGACATTCTGGTATTCGCCCATGGTTCCGCCGATCTCCACCATGCAGATATCATAGCCTTGTGCAGCGGTTTTCACCCTGTTTTTGATTTCGTCGGTGATATGAGGGATGAATTCAACAGTGGCTCCGAGATATTCCCCCCTGCGTTCACGGTCGATCACCGCTTTGTAGACCTGGCCTGTGGTGATGTTGTTCGTCCGGGAAATATCTTTGAAAAGAAACCGCTCATAGTTTCCCAGATCCTGATCGATCTCGCCGCCGTCATCGGTAACCCAGACTTCGCCATGCTCGGTCGGCCGGAACAACCCGGCATCCATGGAAATATAGGGATCGATCTTTACTGCGGTTACCGAAAACCCGTTCTCGTGAATGATCTTACCGATTGCCGAAGCCGCCATTCCTTTCCCCACACCGCTCATCACTCCGCCAACAACAACAATGTATCGGGGGCCTTTGTATTTCACCGTATTCCTCCAGAGTATCTATGTATGATAGTAACCATTTTTCAAACCGGGTTGCTGTATGAATTGAGATGCCGAAACGAGATTAATCATAGAAGTTCGCACTTCGACAAGCTCAGTGCTCGGGCGACAAGCTCAGTGCTCTGGTTATAAATAATGAGTTCGGTTTACAAACTCTGATCTCGGTTTACGGGCTCTGAGCTTTATCAACTAACTCTGTACCGGTTTGCCGGACTCTGAGCCCAATCCGCGGGCTCTGAGCACAATCTGCCGGACTCTGAGCCTGTCGAAGAGTCCGCCTGTCACGTTCCGTTTCTGATCTTTTTCCGCACTGACTCTAAATCTTCTAAAGTATCTACTCCGATAGAAATACAATCGGTTATAACCACACCTATGGAAAAGCCGTGTTCAAGTATCCTCAGTTGCTCGAGTTTTTCAGCCTGTTCGAGGGGGGTTGGCTCGAAAGTTGTAAACTGTGCAAGAAACTCCCGTCTGAAACAGTATATCCCCGCATGCAGATATGCTCCGCCGAATGCATTATCACGGTAAAAAGGCAGCGGAGACCGTGAAAAATAAAGCGCCCTGCCTTTACTGTCCAGCACCACTTTTACGGCATTCGGATCACGGTAAACCGCCTCATCGGTTATCGGCGATGCGGCGGTAGAGCAGGATATTTGTCTATCTTCAAGGATTTTTTCGATCACCCGGTCGATTAACCGCGGTTCAATGAGAGGTTCGTCGCCCTGGACATTTACTATGATTTCGCCGCCGGTCACAAGCGCCGCTTCCGCAACACGATCGGTTCCACTCTTATGCAGGGGCGAGGTCATCACTGCCTCGCCTCCAAACGAAGTTATCGCCTCCGCTATCCGTGGATCATCGGTTGCCACCACCACCCGTGAAATCATCGCCGCTCCGGTCACCCGTTCATACACCCTCCGGATGAGCGGCTTCCCTTCGATATCAAGGAGCGCTTTTCCCGGCAGCCTTGTCGAGCCGTACCGTGCGGGAATGACAGCGACAACAGTATCCATAAAACCTCTTTTTTATACCCTGATAAACAAAGGAGCGGGCAGTCTATTTCTTCAGAGCTGCATACACATACGGTCCTTCCGGGATGACCGCAATCCGGGCGTTCTCGCCGAATTTTTTCTTAACACGGGCAATCCCGTCTTCAATACTTTCCAGCGGTGTAACGAACAGCTTTTTCTGGGTCTCACGGTCGATGCCGTCCGAATAGAGCCATACCTCGTTTTTTTCAAGCACGGAGCAGAGTTTCTGAAGCTGCCACTGGTCGAGAATATACACCCCCGGTTTATGGATCTCCGTGAGAAATTCCTCGCATGTTCTCGTTTCCAGAATCAGACGCGCAAATTCCTTGCTTCCGATTCCTTCCCCGCACCGCGAAGCAATGATCACAACACCGCCTTCTTTCAATATTCCTGCGGCTGAGGTCATGCCTTTCACTGTCTGGTAGAAAGTGAGATCCAGAGGGAACCCTGCCGCGGAGGTGATGACCGCATCGACAGGGGCGTCAACTTCGCTTTTGCACTGGGTGCTCATGAACCGGATTCCCTCTTCATGGGCTTTTTCAAGGTCGCCTGCAAATACTCCGGTAATCTGACGGCGTTCGTTGAGGGTAACATTTACGATGAAATCCACTCTCGCTTTTTTCGCGACATATAACGCCTCATTGTGAACCGGATTTCCTTCGATGACACATTCCACCGCTTTTTTATGTCCCATCGGCGCGGGCCCATGAAGTACTTTTACCGATTCAAAAGCGCAGATTCCCGGAAAGATCGCTTTTCTCCCTCCGGAATATCCGGCCATGAAATGAGGCTCGATCAGCCCGGTAGCAATGCGGAGATCGGCAGTGACAAATTCACGGTCCACATAAATCGGCGCCTTGTAGATGGGTGTTTCGCCAAGGTATTCATGTGCGGAAAGGTCTCGTCCCATGTGATTCACGATCCTGTATTTTTTTGGAATATCCGGCCCGACCAGGGTGACAAGCTCCTCGCCTTCATTCGGACGGTGCAGTCCTGTGCCGATAAGGATGGTAATCCCGCTGCGTGGTATTCCTGCTTTTTCCAGCGTTTCGAGAATAGGAGGAAGAATAATTTTGTTCGGCACCGGACGGGTTATATCGCTGATCACAATGCAGGCGGTCTTTTTCCCTTTCGCCATCACCCCGAGCGGTTCCGTTCCGGCGGGGGAGTCGATTTTTTTCTGTACCTCGGCTTCGGGATTCCCGATAACAGGTTTTTCGGTCATCCGAAGAACCTTTACAATATTCTGGTCAGGAACTTCTATGGGTAATCCTTCTTTTCCGTATGAAAGAGTGATTTTCATGGGTTTACCCCCTGCCTTTCCTTGTGCGATTTCCATGAGTTATTATTGGCATGGTTTTGCCTGATGAAATCTTTATATTATACATCGTTGAAAAGCTTTGTAATAAAGTATTAATTCTCGATATTTTCTTTTTCGTCAAAACTTACCACCTAACCTCTCTCTATCCTATGGGTGCGGGACAGCAATGCTCGCAATGAGTTATATCCTCTCTGAGCATGGAGAGGAGACCAGGAGGTAAGTTTAAAAAAGTCGGGATTTCATTAAAAAAAACATGTTTTTTTACAAAGTCTTAAAAAAACAGTTCATTTCTAAAATAATGGATTGACAGGTATAAATAAAGAGTAATCCTTACTTCATTTTACAGGGGAGGCCGTATGATAAGAAAATTGTTTTTGTCCTCAGCGCTCAGCATCCTTTTTCTCCTGCCTCAGAATGTATTCGGACAAGAAAATATTACTAGTTTTTCGTCTTACTGGAAACATAAAGTTGACCAATTCCGAATACTTCCCAACCCAAAGGGTGAGATTTGTTTCCTCGGGGACAGCATCACCGACGGCGGTAACTGGACAGAACTTATCGGCAGTCTCCGGGTGACGAATCGAGGAATATCAAGCGATACCGCCTGGGGAATTATGAAACGCATCGATGAGGTAACCTCCGGACAGCCGGCGAAAGTGTTTCTCATGATCGGAACAAACGATCTGTCACGTGCAAAAACAGTTACAGAGGTACGTGATAAAATCGCCGAAATCATCGACACCATCCACAAAGACAGCCCAAAAACACAGATATACCTGGAGAGCGTTCTTCCTGTTATAGATGCAAAGACAGGGCCGTATCAGAACAAAAACATCAATCCTCTCAACGAGGAACTGGTAAAACTTGCGTCGTCGAAAAAAGCGACATGGGTTAACCTTGCCCCGCTTTTCAAAGATGAATCCGGCCAGCTGAAAACAGAATTCTCCGAAGACGGCCTTCATCTGAACGGCAAAGGCTACCAGCTTTGGTATTCACAGATGAAACAGTATCTGAAATAAATAAAAAAAGACGGCTTTTTCTTCTCCCTAAAGAGAAAAAAAAGCCGTCGATAATTTACAGGGGGGAAAATTCGCTCCCGTATCAGGCTTTTTCTATCTTGCCGCTTCTCAAACACCGGGTACATAATCTCACCCGCTGTGTCCTGCCGCTGACTTTCGCGCGCACAGTTACAAGGTTCGGACGAAACTCGCGAACCGATTTGTTATTCGCATGACTTACATTGTGTCCAAGCATGCGTTTCTTTCCACAAATTTCACATTGTCTTGACATACTCTATTATCCTCCTTATTCAGCCTTATATTCCTAGTAGAATATTTATTATAACCAAAATCAAGTAATAAGTAAAGAAGTATTTTCAAAAGAATCCATTGACTTCATCCCAGGAAATTAAATATATTAGTATGTTTACATAATATACGAGGATATCCTGATGAAATTTCATATGCTTCATTTCCCGTTTCTCTTGCTCTGTGTATTGGTTCTTTCCTGTTTGAATGAAGATTATCTGAAATTTCAGAACACATTCAAATCACTCAAGGGAAAGAAGGAAATATCCGTTGTTATTGTCGGCGATTCTATATCCGGCCAGGAAAATTCCGTCACCGGATCATCGTACGGCACATTCCTGAAACCGAAACTTGAAAAACTCCTCAACACGCGTGTTAGTATGATCAATTCCAGCCGGCCGGAAGACACGGTGGATAAGGTATCCCGCCGTATCCAGGAAGATATCCAGTCTTTCCGCCCTGATGTGGTTTTTATCATGCTGGGTATGGTGGATTCAACACTGCCTCAGCTTTTAGAACAGGATTACGAGGGGATTGCCGGTAATTATTTCAAGAAACTCGAGAGGGAAGGCATATTTGCGGTAGTGGTGACTTCGACCGGTTACCGTGATTGGGTTTCGGGTAATGATGAACGCCGTATTCGTCTCCGGGAATTCAATGATATAACGATGTATCGGGCAACAATGGCGCATTTACCGGTACTCGATCTGGGAGAGCACATTGATGTATTGAGAAGGACAAAGCCAGATGAATACCGCTCGCTGTTTCAGGATGATATTCATTTGAGCGAAAAAGGCCAGATGTTTGTCGCCGATTATCTTTACAATCAGATCGAGCGGGCGCTGAAAGAAAAATAACGGGTTCAGAAACACCGGGGGAATTGTTACTTTTTGTAATTATTCCATTGAATGCAATCCTTCTTTCACATATTAAAATTAACTATCAAGCCTGAACGGTACGAATGCAGACGGTATTATATGACGGAGAAAATCTGAGTTAAACATGAGCCTTGCATCCCCAAAATCTCTTGGAAAGTTCGCCTGGTATACGGTAGAAACAATTGCACGGACGCTCTCCATAGAAATGGTTGGCTGTAAAGAAGATTTCTACCATAAGGGAAGCCGTCAGGTGATCATTGCCCTCTGGCACGGACGTCTTTTTGTTCCCATGTTCTGCCGCCGTAAGTCCGGTTTTTACGTTCTTGTATCGGAACACCGTGACGGTGACATAATCGCGTCCTCGCTGGACACAGCGGGATACAAAACGGTTCGCGGCTCAACCACACGTGGAGGCGCTCGTGCGCTTGTGAAGCTCATCGAACTGGCAAGGCAGGGCGCCGGTATTGCATTCACACCCGACGGCCCGAAAGGTCCCCGATGGAAATTTCAGCCCGGCGCTGTGTACCTGGCCGCGAAAACAGGTTTGCCGATTGTACCGATCACCGGGAGCGTCAGACACGCCTATTATTTCAAAAGCTGGGATTCTTTTCAGCTTCCCCTTCCGTTTTCCCACGCGGTTGTCAATACCGGAGAACCGTATGAGGTTACCGGCGGTCTTGATCCGGAAAACATTGAATTTCACCGTGCCGAGCTGGAACGCAGAATGATTGCTCTCTCCTGCGAAGCCGACCGTATTGTGGGGGCGCCGGTAGGCAAATGATCTTTCTCTATATGCTGCTGATGACAATAGTGCTGGCTGTGATGTATCCAGTCAGCCGCTTTCTTGCCCTTTTTGGAAAAACCAGTTTCCGTGAACGGTTGACCCCTCCTCGAAACATCTCCTCGGAAGGCACTCCGAGGATATGGATTCATGCGGCTTCTGTCGGCGAAGCGGTAATAGCTTTTTCCATGGCCATGGAAATAAAAAAAAAGAAACCGGGCGCACTCATTTTTGTATCAACCACCACCCGAACCGGTCTGGACAGGATTCGATCTCTGGAAAAATCCTCCGCTGAGAACATCGTAGCCCTCTCCTTCCTGGCTCCATTCGACCATCCTCTTATCGCCCGCCGTTTCATAAATAAAATAAATCCATCCGCATACATTCTGGTGGAAACCGAACTCTGGCCGTCGCTGATTTCACTCATCCAGCGCCGCGATATTCCGATCAGTGTCATTAACGGGAAACTGGGCCACCAATCGTTTCGCCGGTATAATCTCTTCCGTCTGGCTCTGCGTCCGCTCATGGGCGGTATCTCGCTGGTTTGTGTGCAGTCAAGGACATTTGCACGAAGATTCCACTGGCTCGGCGTCCCTCGTGAGCGCATCGAAGTTCTGGGAAACATAAAATTCGACAGCCTCCCCGATTCTTCACAATTTGACTGCGTTTCGATCAGAGAGAATTTCGGTCTTCCGGAAAAGGCGGTTCTTTTTACCGCCGGCAGCACCCGTCCCGGGGAAGAGGAAATCCTTATTCATGCTTTCCGGATGGTGATCGAGAATTACCCGGAAATGGTAATGATTCTTGCTCCGCGTCATCTGAACAGGGTCCCCGAAGTGGAAAAAATACTGAACAATGCGGGATTGCAGTATGCCCGGAGAAGCGCCGGAGAAAGAGCCGCCAAAGGGAGCATTCAGGTGCTCCTTCTCGATACCATGGGAGAACTTCTTAATGCTTTCGCCTGCTCCCAAGCGGCATTTGTCGGAGGCAGCCTGACGGATTTTGGAGGTCACAATCCCATGGAACCGGCCGCGCTGGGAATTCCTGTCCTGTTCGGACCTTATATGGATCAGACCGGCTCGAAGGAACTTTTGCAGGGAGGCGCGGCGATCCTTGTGCATGATGAGACCGAGCTTTTCGAGGCTCTTGATTCCCTTTTGAACGACAGTGAAAAAAGGAAACGCATGGCAGAAGCCGGCCCGAATGTTATCAGAAAATTCAGAGGAATACTCGCCCGTACTTTTCAGGCTATGGAAAAAAGAAGGGTGATATGAGAAAAATCATACGGGATATTCTGTATGATAATCGGAAAGACCTGTCATCTTTCCCCCTGCGGGCTGCTCTGAGGGTAATTTCCTGGTTGTATTGTGCGGGAGCGCTTCTGCGGAACATGCTCTATGACCGGAAACTGCTGAAGACTTTTACTGTACCCTGCCGGGTGATAAGCATCGGGAATATCATCGCCGGGGGTACCGGCAAGACGCCGGTGACAATTATGACTGCCCGGCTTCTTGCCCTTGCCGGATACCGGGTCGCGGTCGTTTCCCGCGGGTACAAAAGAAACGGGAGCGGGGTTCTTGCTGTCTCCGATTCTACAGGCATACAGGCTTCTTCCGCTGATTCTGGGGACGAGCCGTACCTGATCGCCGCATCTCTTCCCGGCGTTCCGGTGGTTGTGGGGAAAGAACGGTACTCCGCGGCAATGGAGGCTTTCAATCGTTTCGATCCCGATATTATTCTTTTGGATGACGCTTTTCAGCACCGCCGTCTCAGCCGTGATGCGGATGTTGTAACACTCGACGCGAACTATCCTTTCGGCAACGGATATTTTCTTCCCAGGGGGGTGCTGCGGGAATCTCCCCGGTCGCTTTCACGAGCGCAGACAGTTATAGTCACACGGAGTACCAGCGGCCGTCAGTTCTCGGAAGTTACACAAAAGGTGCTGGAATTCAATCCGGGCGTTTCCATTTTCCGCAGCAGGCATGGAGCGCGCACATTTCGGAATCCCACAGGCAGAGAAGAGTTTGAACTATCCGCTATCAAGGGGAAAAAGATTGCCGCGCTTTCAAATATTGTCAATTTTGCTTCTTTTTATCAGTTACTTGAATCACTGGGAGCGGAAATTGTTCTGAAGCGCCCGATGGATGACCATCATAAATACCTTTTGGAAGAACTGGAACAAATCAGGGAGGATGCTCTCCTTTCGGGAGCCGAATTGCTGGTCATGACCGCCAAAGACGAACGGAACCTTCCCGTGGAATACAGCCCCTCGGTCAGGATACAGGAATATGTCCTTGATATAGAAGCGCTGCTGGAAGGCGAAGAAAGTACCTATATATCATGTGTACTAGGAAGAAATCATTGATTTACTCTCTCGCATAATTTGCAAAGAAAAATGAAGAAAAAGAAGAAATTTTAGACATAGAGCTAATTGCAAAAGTCGTTTTGGAAACGAAAAAATGATAAGTTTTATTACTTCAGCCCCCTAACCCTCAATCCCTTTCCGCTTTGCGGGAACTTCGTTTACCCCCGAATGGGGCAAGGGAAGTTGTTGCTCCACAGTGTGTTCCTGCCCCCTCCGGGGGAAGGATGTCCGGAGGACAGAAAAGGGGCTGCCTTCAAATACAGACTTTTGCAATT
>JBAYHX010000004.1:0-23799 GCA_041665965.1 Candidatus Latescibacterota bacterium | reverse complement strand
GATAAAAAAGGAGAGTATCAATTAAATAGTGACAGATAGAGAATTTTATTGTATACTTCCGGAGAACTCTTAATCCGGGAGGTGAATTTTATGAAATGTCCCAAATGCAAAAGCACGCATGTTGTCAAGAATGGTTCTGTAAAAGGTATTCACAAACATCTGTGTCGGACTTGTGGTTTTCAATTCACACGAACCACGCCACGGGGAAAACCACAGAAAACAAAAGTACTTGCAGTACTTCTTTACCTCAGCGGTTTGTCTCTGAACCGAATCGGGCAATTATGCGGGGTCTCGGCGCAATCAGCTCTCAACTGGGTCCGTGATTACGCCGCAGAACACGCAGAACGCCCACGTCCCGAGGAGGGACAAACCGTTATTCTTGAGCTGGATGAATTATGGCATTATCTCCAAAAAAAACACACAAACTCTGGGTATGGACAGCTATGGATCGCAACACCAGTCGATTATTGGATTGGGAACTCGGCAACCGAGACTCGCGAACACTTGCCAGACTCCTGAATCGACTTCAACGATATCATGTCACTATTTACTATACAGACAAATGGGATGCCTATGCTGAACTTATCCCTGCCGACATGCTTGTTCAAAACAAACGGGAAACGAATCTTGTTGAAAGAAACAACTGCCGTTTACGACACTGGTTCGGTCGTTTCAAGCGAAAAACAATCATCGTTTCAAAATCAATTCAGATGGTTGATGCTACTTTAGCTCTTTTTGCAACCTTCTGGGTCAATGGATCTCATGAACATCTTTTGTCACTACTAAATTGATACTCTCAAAAAAAGAATTATTCTCGCAAAGTTCGCAAAGACGCAAAGAAAGAGAGATAAAAATGCGCACGATACTACCGTTTCTGGTGGCCAGTCTGATATTGGCTGCACTGGTTCAAGCGGAACAATACCTTGACCGGAAGGAGGGAAAACCCTCGGAACTTGTTCAACTCCGTACGGAACATTCAGAAACGTACGATCAGGTTGACGGGAGCCATACTGCTCAGGTGTTTACCAGTCAAAAATACCTTCGAGACAATGGCGTGTTTGACGGGATACCCCATGCTCCTGCCGAAGAAGCTCTTTTCGGATTCACCACGGTTGTGAAGGGAGGACAATACACCTGGCGATACAATCCCGAGAAGGCCGGCGACGGCGGCAGGTTCGAGCGGGGAAAATATCATGTAACGTTTCTTCCCATCGGAAACATTGAGGGCAGGAAAGTCACCGTGAAACCCTCCGTCGATGGAATCAAGGAATCTATCGAGATAACGCGCAGTGAAGATTCAATAATAAGCTGGAGAATAATAACCAACGCACAGGTGAGATTCGCCGCAGGTGAACTGATCTTTGAAGACGATAACGGCAGAAAGCTGTTTCGAATTACCCCTTTTTTCGCATGGGACAGCGCGGGAGATAAAATACCGGTAGAAACGGCATTTTCAGGAGATATACTGACATGCACCCTCGCCATTCCGGAGAAAGTGGTATGGCCGATCATCCTTGATCCATCGATCGCGCTGGATAATGTGGATACCATGATAGGATATCAGGTGGGAGCAGATTCGACACTGTACACAACCTCCCGTAATAAAACTATCGCGAATTATCCTGACAATTCCTTTATATCATTATGGGTAGGGCAGAGTTATCAGTCCGGCATGTGGCGAGTGCACCGTTCCTTTCTTGTTTTCGACACAACGCCGATCCCGGACAGCGCGATCATCGACAGCGCCAAGGTTTTGATGGTAGTAGACGGCGACTACAGCACCGTGGATTTTGATATGAAGTTTGTAGCCGGAACATTTACCGGATCATGGACGAAAAACTGGTTCAACGATTTTGCAGGCTGGGCATCCAGCGGAGCCTACTCGGTAACCGCCCTTTCCGCTACAGTCAATTCTTCCGCCATCGGAGCGGTGGGGGATACCGTAAGGTTCAAACTCAACGCGGCCGGGATCGATTCCATCCATAAGAACGGTGAAACGAAACTGGTTCTCATGTCCCAGGAAGACATCAACAACTCGGAACCTTCATCGGTTTCTCAGGAACGTGTCCAGTTCAAGCTGGATTCACCCTATCTGATGGTCTGGTACCGTCTTCCGGTTACGGCGCCTTCAAATTTTGTCATGACGGCGGTCGATTCAACCACCATTGCCTGTTCCTGGAACGATATGAGCTCCAACGAGCAGAAATTTTTCATAGTGAATATGGCCGATTCAAGCGTAGTGGATTCCACAGCAGCCAATGCTGTCGCCGATACGCTCCGCGGGCTTTCCAGAAACACACGGTACATCTGGGCGGCGGCGGCCGACTCGGGTGGAGTACGAGGATATTCGAATCCGGATACTTCCTGGACGCTGCTCACTCCCCCGAAGGGGTGGGAAGTAAAGATCATGCCCATCAGTCCGGACACGCTCCGGGTTGCGGTGAATGCTCCGTCGAATCCGGCACTCGGTCTGACAGGGATGGAAGTAAGCGCTGTATCAGGTTTTGGGGCAACAAGTTCGGGATGGCTCACAGGGCAGTATGCCTACCTTGACGGAGGTCTCAATCCTGATTCATCATATGTCTACAAGGTCAGATTCCGTAACGGGAACGGAGACTCAACCGTCTGGTCGCCCTCGCTACGTTATACCATGGGCGGGCTGGACACCCTGATCGTGTATCTCGGCGGTGATTACTACGATGATTACAATGTGAATTTCACAAGCGGGATGAGGGATTCCACCCTGGTACGGGCCGGGAAATCGGACAGCGGGCAGAAACTGGACGGATTCCTTTCGTTCGACTTGCCCTGGCAGGTGCAGAAGGGCGGAGTGAAAGAAATGCACCTCACCATGAACCGTATATCGGAAAAAAGCACAAGCGCGCCCATAATCAAACTATACGGGATACCGGTGAAGGATATTGCTCCTGTGGAAACTCTGAACCTGGGAACGCAGGATTCCACCAGCGTAAAGGTAAGCTGGACGGTAACGAGCGGCGCAGGCGAGAAAACATCGCCCGATCTTCGGAGCATTTTCCGGGTATGGCAGGATTTGACGCCAAACCGAGATTACCCGTATGGATTCGGGATGCGTCTCGATGACGGCGGGCAGGCGGACAGTGTGCGGGCGGCGTTTCTCGATTTCTCCAATCCTTCTTACAGCCACAGCACGAAGCTGACGCTCATCTATACTCCCGGTTACCCCGATACTCTTGACAGCGCTCCGGCCAATCTCACCCTTACGGTGCTTTCGCCGGACAGCATCAGAGCGGACTGGGAAGACCGTTCATTTGGCGAATACGGTTTTGTCCTTCTGAATCTGTCCGATTCCACGCAGGTAGCAGGAACCGACACGCTGGGAGAAAACATACAGAACACCACGGTCGGCGAGCTTACCCCGAACACGGTCTACCAATGGTTTGTCCGGGCATTTACCCCAGGCGAACGTGAATCGACCTCCGGAACAAGCGCTCGGAGTCTGACCCGCACACCGGGGATACCGACGGTGAATGCCGTTTCACCGACAATCCTTCGTTTTATTGTGAATCCGCTCGACAATCCTTCCCATACCGAATTTGCGGTTCAGGATTCGACAACCGGATGGTATGCGGACCCGGGAGTCCATCCCCACATTCTCCGTGAGGGGCCATCCGGCGAATGGAGCTGGAAAACATTTGAGCAATGGGGAGGCGCAGCCGGGGACAGCCTGACCGGGCTTTCACCGAACTCCGGACATACGCTGCGGGTAAAAGCGAGATGAAGGAAAAGATGAAATCTGAAGGGTGAGATCTGAAATAGAAAAGATGAAGGACGAAGAATAAAGGATGAAGGGAAAAAATGCGTTCTTTTCAATTAAAATACGGAGGAACACGCCATGACTGAAACCGGATTCGGAGGGGGCGGATACGCATACACATTTGCTGAAACTCCCGCCGCTCCGATTCTTACCGCGGGAAACTCGACTTCTTTACTTGCTGCGCCCGGAGCCGACGGAAACCCGGACACGACCGGCTATGCTTTCTATAACGTTACAACCGGACTCTGGCTTGATGCCGTCGGAAATGGGACATCATCTCCGGTATTTAGAACGCGGGATGAATGGGGGACAGCAGCTGTTCAGGGACTTGCCCCTTCGACCGAATACGAATTTAAAGTACAAGCCCGTAATGTGGAAGGGGCAACCACTCCTTTCAGCGAGGGTGCATTCCTGACAACCTTCGGATGCGCGCTCGCGAGCCTTGACAGCGATTTTACCGTTCTGAAAGCCTCTTCTACAATTTCCGCGCCCCAGTTCATGAGCGGGCTTTCGGCGAGCATACTCCTTGCCGGGAAAAACCTTCACGATTTCGGATTCCATGTGGACAAAATCAGCGGGCTCGATCTGCCGAAAGTAGTTCCGGACGAGGAACTCCTTCCGGGAGCGCACACATGGAAAGTGTGGGATGAATATTTTGCGCCGAAACACATTGTGCTGGAAGGGCATATACACGGCGTATCCCCGGATGACCTGCGGCTCAGGCTGGCTTATCTGAAAAGCTTTCTCACCACATTCGAGGGGAACCCCTGGCGTTCAACCGCGCCGGTGCACCTTGAGCGGTCAGATATGAAAGACCGTCACTGGCAGGTCTATTACGAATCGATCGATCAGGTGGAAACGCTGGGGAAGCGGGATATTTCCACAAGCGCCCGTGTCCGGGTGACCATGAAATGTCCTCTGCCGTATGCGCTCTCCAACGAGATAGTGCGGGAGGAGTTTTGCCCCGAAACCGGAGGATTCAACTCTCTCGACCTGGGGAACGCACCCTCGGATGCGGTCTATGTTGTCACTGGGCCGGCGGAGAATCCCTCGTTCTCGATGGGAGATATGGTGTTTCTCTGCACTTTTTCGGACGGACTGGCTTTCCGTGATGTGGAAAACGCCGCACTGGCCGGAACGTTTACGCCCCCGGAAGGGGAAGCCGCAGCATACCGTACCACAGAAACCGGGATAGGCATACTGGTATCCGGAGAGAATACGCTGGAATATTCTGTGCCGGGGAATTCTTCCGACGGCTCGTGGGTGGTTGTTTGCGAACCACAGTGGCAGAGTTCGGTGCAAACGGAGGATGTGGTTATCCTCGAGCACCTCTATGACGAAGACAACTCTATCTGTCTTTACTGGGACGGTTCGGCGCAGGCATGGGTATTCCGCAAACGGGCCGGTGGTGTGAATGCGGAAGTTATCACTTCATTCCAGGCGTTCACCGCAGAAACCCGTATCGTACTCGGTATAACCTACGATCACAGCAACGCCGGGGGAATGAAACTGTTCGTTGACGGAGTCCAGTCTGGAGTCGGCGGCGACGCCACGGTGTTATCGAATGCGCCCGAGAGCCTCACTATGCACGCAGGGGACGGTACCATGCAGCCGGACTGTGTTTTTAGTCTTGTCGCTGGATGGTCGCGGATGCTGTCCTCAGATGAAATGCTGAAGATAGCCACAGACACTGCAGCGGTAAAGAATCTCAACATTCCGGTATTATTCACGGGAACACTTGACGTCGGGGACATTCTCACTCTTGATTCAGAACGGAAAACGGCGGCGCTTTTCGATGTATCCACCGGGACAAGGACAAATGTAATCAATTCGATCACCGGCGAGATACCGGCGCTCATACCGGGAAGAAGGCGGACTGCCACCGACCATACCCAGACTATGATCTATTCGAAAACAGAAGCGGCAAATATGGAGGTGAGATACAGGAGACGGTTCTTGTAAGGATGAAGGATAAAAAAATGTCTCTCGCGAAGACGCAGAGACGCAAAGAAAGAAAAAGCCAGACAGGATTGACAAGATTAACAGGATAAAAATAAGTAAAGGCAAAAATGAAATAATCTTGTAAAAACATGTAAATCATGTCAATAAAAGTACTCTGAATGGAGGCAGTATGCGATATGCAGTTGACATACTTGACGACTCCCGGAACCGTGTGGCCGAGCTTTCCGGCCTTGTGTCAGCCCGTTTCCGGGAAAAGATAAATACACCCGCTCTCATCACGGTTGAAACGGTAGAGTGCACTGAGTGGGAATATATCGTTCCCGGGAAATCATTTTTGAGGCTCAGAACGATTCCCGACGGGGCGCAATCGACATTCCGGGTGATGGAGGTGAAAGAGGCCCGCATCCGTGAGCGAACAAGTCTCACCGCAACCGCCCGTCATATAATCGCCGACGCCGCCAATGAGATATTCTCCGACGCGGCCGATCTGATCAACCTCACACCCGGCGAACTTGCCGAACGGGCGCTTGACTACTCCGAATTTGGGATAGGTACGGTCGAGCCTGCGGGAACAATACCATTCGTCCGTTTCGAATTTGAGCCTGTCCTTGACTGCCTTCTCCGTATCTGTTCGATTACCGGGGGAGAGATCGAACTTGACGAAGCCTCCGGGAACATAAACATCATGAATCAAATCGGGGAATCGAACGGGGTGATCTTCCGGTATGGAGTGAACCTGAAGGGCGCCTCCCGAACGGTAAGTATCAGCCGTCTGGCAAACCGCGTTTATGGGTTTGGGGGAGGGAATCCACCGCTCCTCCTCGATGGCGCGACATCGAGTGGCGGCAGCAAATACGCTGAGGACACTGACTCACAATCGCTCTACGGGCTTCATGAGGCGGCCTGCAGCGAGCCAACGCTGGAAGACACGGAAAACCTTGTCGTCACTCCGGCATTTGACGGGGTTTACACCGGGGGACTCTGCGAGAACTGGGTCAATATGAGTGCTGCGGTCGAAAAAAATACTGATCCGGCGTACTGCCTTTACGGCGCTGTATCACAGAAAGTAACGGGCTCCGCTTCCGGTCAGGGGATCAAGCAGGATGTAGCGGTCACGTCAGGAAAGGTGTACAGCCTCCTTGCCTATGTGATTCTCGCATCCGGGTCGGTCCGGGTCGAGGTAGATGATGGAACGGCAGTGTACCGCCGCCCGAACGCTGTCACCGGAACAGGACTTGCGGTTATCCGGATCGAAAACTGGAAGGCGCTCAATTCCTCAGTCACGGTGAAAATCATGCAGGAGGGAGGGGGGATCGCGGAATTTTATGTCGACAGCGTCCAGATCGCCGAAGGCGCAAGCACAAAGCCTTTTACCATCGGCAAGAGCGCCGATACCCTGTGGAACCGGACGGTGGAATACCTTGAAGCGAGAAAGGATCCCCAGATCACATACGAAGTTGACCTGGTCGATCTCTATGGAGATATACGGGCAGAAAGGGAGGCAGACCGTTTCGGGCTGGGAGACGAGGTCACGGTGACAGACCCGACTATTGGAATCGAAATCACCACCCGTGTGATGGACCGTGAGGTGGATATCCTTCATCCCTGGCGGGTCAAGGTGCATCTCGACAGCTCATCGAGCACTCTTGCCGACATTCTCGACGCTCTCAGAAAATCACAGGAAGAGGGGGTAAAACACACCCGGGCGGCGCTGGCGGAAAGCTCGACAGCTGCTGAAACAGGCTCCAGCCGTCTCGGGTTCATGAACCAGGCGTTCCGTTTTTTTGGCGCAGTCACCGCTTCTTCATGGAACAGTGTCAGTTGGAGCGCCGGGACGCTGCGGGTCGGGGACGGCTATTTCTCCATCACTTCCGGGTCGGCGGCGGGACTTACCGGATCATCCACATTTTACTTCTATTTCGACCGCACGAGCCCCTCGACGTTTGGGTATACAACCAGCGCAGCCCTTGCCGAGGGAGAAGACCGTATCCTCGTATTCGCTGTTACCACTACAACTTCGCCGACGCTCTGTGTGATTCACCCGCTGGGAATAATAAAAGGATAACTCACCCCATAATCCTCTCGCTTACAAAGAGAGGGGAAGAATCAGATTTGCTTTATAAAAAGACTTGGAAAAAGAAAGGGAAAAAGAATGACCTCAGGGGAACTATCCATCCGTGAAAAACCAAACTATTACGCTACTGAGCACTTTTTATACAGCGATTTTGTCTGTCCCTGCTGCGACGCCGTGAAAATCATCCCCGCATTTTACCGTCACACAGCCATGCTCGAACATATGCGGGTTCAGCTTGGCTTCCCGATCATCATCAATTCGGGATACCGTTGCACGAAACATAATAGCGAGGTCGGAGGGGCAGCGCATTCCTGGCATCTTCTTTTCGCTACCGATATCCGTCCCGGGGACAATGATCCCGAAAAACTCCGTGCGCTTGCCGCGCTTGCCGAAGAGATGGGGTTCGGCGGCATCGGGCGCTATGATACATTCATTCACCTTGATCTCCGTCCCGAACGGTCGCGCTGGAGAGGATAAAAGGATAAAATATAAAATATGAAGGATGAAAAAGAGGCAGGGGACTGAATGTGAATTATTGAAAGGAAATTGAATTCAGGAAATGGGATTGTCCTTGTCAGGAGAGAGGACAATCATCTTCACGGTAAAGATCGTCATCATCCGAGAGGTCGGGTTTTTTGGAATATTCACGGTAGAGGAGATATTTCTTCCGCACTTTGCTGGCAACATAGGTAAACCAGCCGACGCTGAAAAAAGCAAGCACTCCGATGTACAATTTGTATTGCGCAGGAGAAAGAGCGCTCCGTCTTATGGTCAGGAAATAAGCGGTATACATGATACCGGCAATGAGTATGAGTCCGGCAATGATCTCAATCAGCAGGTTGATCAAAAGCGTGGTGCGGTCGCGCTGAATTATCTCGTCAACGCTTGCCCTTCTCCTGATCCGGCGTGCTTCCTCACGACGTTTTTTGATATAGGAAAGGTCGGGTATCTTGTTCGGTTCGTCCATAACCAATTCCGGAGGAATATGATTGTCTTCAGAAAAAAACAACTCACTGTGAAAAACAAATATACCATTCCCGAACGAAAAAGGGATAGAAAAAAATATAACCTGTCGAAAGGAGGTGATTATTATGGAAATGATCGAAATGATTAAACTGGGCACGCCGCTCCTTGTACTCGGAATGCTTCTCTTCCTCGAACGCATCAATTCAAAAGTAAACTCCATCTGGGAAAATGTCCGTGAAATCCGTAAGGGCATGACCTGGCAGGATACCTGCTCGGCGAAGCACGCCGAAATCAACCGCAGATTCGTCCGTCTGGAACGTGAGGTTACCGTTTCAAACGGATAAAATCTCCTCCATACGGAATAAAAGGCCAATCACTCACACAGGAGGCGCAGTATGTCAAAAGTAACAAAGCTATCCGTATCGGCTTTACTCATTCTCTTTTTCGCAGTCCACGCCGAAGCCTCAACTTTCCTGGGGAAAATTACCTCGGCGCTTTCCGGCGATGTCTTCTCTCTTCTTCTCTCGGCCGTGCTCGCAGTCGGCGCAGGTATCGCGGGTGTTCTGTTCGTCAGAATCGCCAGCACACTCAAGGAAACCGGAGAATTCCTCGCAACTCTGGGAATCGCTCTCGAAGACAGGAAAATCTCCCGCGATGAACTTGCATCCATCGTAAAGGAAGCAAAAGATATTTTCCAGACCTGGAAATAGGGTTATCTGCAAAGGGGGGCGGTGCTCTTACCGCTCCCATGTAAATAATAAAATGATGTATAATAAAAATAGACCTGTTTAAAAAGAAACCGCTTTGCTGTTTGACTCAGCAAAAAGACACCCTCACCCCATATCCCCTCTCCCATAGACGGGCGAGGGGAAAACCCTATGATTTATTATAGACTATTATATATCATGCATATGCGGGTCTTCTCCTCTATTGCGCGCACTATGGCCCCTGCTTTTTATGAAAAATAGTGGGGTGGTAGAAGGGGATTGTGGGGTGAGATAAAAAAGTGCTATGAATAAATAAACTCTTGTTAAGATTTTACATCAACGTGCTGTTTATTTACTATAAACGTAAAAAGTATTAACCAATTTATTTTTAAAAGTGGTATACTATAATAGTATATATTATATATAAATATTACCAATGGTCATTGGTCGCAGTCACTTCCGAAGAAAGAGGAACAAAATGGATACACTCACCGATGAAGTAAGGATTCCGCTTGATGTCCCCAGTGAATCCAAAGAGATTTACCGTCAAAACTATCTCCGTATCACTCACGGGAAAAACCGTCTCATGCTGTTTGCCGGAGACCAGAAAGCGGAACACCTGAACAACGATTTTTACGGCCCGGGAATAGCTTCTGATGATAACGATCCCGAACACCTCTTCCGTATCGCGGCGGGAGCACATATTGGAGTTTTTGCGACGCAACTCGGACTTATCGCACAGTACGGAATGGATTATCCCCATATTCCTTATCTGGTGAAACTGAATTCCAAATCAAACCTTGTTAAGACTCAACAGGCAGAACCTTTCAGCCAGCAGTGGATAGAAGTTGAGCAGGTAGTGGACTTCCGTGACAATTCGGATGTTTCCATTCATGCTGTCGGGTATACTGTGTACCTGGGAAGTGAATACGAAGCGGAGATGCTCCAGCAGGCGGCGCAGATTGTTACTGCGGCTCATGTTTACGGTCTGGTAACCGTGCTCTGGATATACCCGAGAGGAAAAGCGGTCCTCGATGAAAAATCGCCTCATCTTATTGCCGGCGCGGCAGGAATGGCGGCGTGCCTGGGAAGCGATTTTGTCAAAGTCAACGCTCCAAAAAAAGAGGGTATGGATCCGGGCGAAGTTCTCAAAGAAGCGGTACAGGCTGCAGGCAGGACCAAACTGGTGTGCGCCGGCGGCGAGGCGATAGATGAGGAGCAATTTCTCCGAAATCTTTACAATCAGATACACACAGGTGGAGCATCCGGAAATGCCACAGGCCGGAACTTACATCAAAAACCGCTGAAAGAGGCGATCAACTTCTGCAATGCCATCTATGCCATTACGGTGGAAAATGCCGAAGTAGAGGAGGCGCTTAAAATAATGGCGAAGTAAATGAAAAAGAACAACAATAAAATGCAATATTGTGCAGTATATTGAATTGATTGGAAGAAATACAGGCACAGTGTTTTGTTTTTTCTTCGTTATGAAAGAAGAGAAAATATCATCAATTTGCACGTGAATAAAATGTGATGTTCGTGTTGCTTTCTGCAACACAACCAAAAAGAATTTTATATTCGATTTTTGATACGAAGAGACAATGTTATGATTAGGAAGGGGTTATAAATTTTTAATAAAAGCAACTTTCACATTGACACAATTCAAATGCCCGAACATATTATATCAACACTCGACAAAGAGACCATCTCTCTCCTCTTATAATTTGAATCTCGAATAATTTCAAGGATTTACGTTATGACTCTTCTTTCTCTCGAAGAATTGTCCAGGGAACTTTCCGTTCCTTTGGAATTTATTACCGAACTGATAAAACGGGAGATCATTACACCGTATGGCGGAAAGGCCCGTTTGGGAGAACCTAGATTCTCAGTGAAGGCAGTCCCCGAAATCCGAGCCAAAATCAGCGGCCATATTCCCCAGACTACCGTGTGATTTATACCTGATTTCTTTTCCACATATTTCTTATACTCCGACATCTGTACAAATCGAAGATGGTAGTTGTTCTTTTTGATAATACATACAAATGAGCAGTATATTCGCGATTTGAGCAGTGGAGATAACATTATCTGGCGTCACGGATTATCCTGATAAAATCCTTTACTTCCCCATACACGTTCCCGGAAGAAACAACGGCGGAAATGGACGCTGCGGCATCTGCTCCCGCTTTAATAGTTTCGGCGACATTTTCTTTTGTTATTCCCCCAATCACCACGATGGGAATGCGGATTTTCTCACGCACTTCGCGGATCATGGATACCCCGCAGGCATTTCCGGCGTCTTCTTTGGTGGTGGTGGAAAAAATCGGGCTTAATCCCGTATAATCCGCTCCCATCTGCTCAGCCGCGAAAGCTTCAAGGGAGTTGTGCACGGTGACCCCGATGATTTTATTCGCGCCAAGCAGTTTTCTGGCGAACTGATATGGCATATCATCCTGCCCGATATGTACGCCATCGGCATCGACAGCCAGCGCTATATCGATCCTGTCGTTCACCAGAAAAAGAGCGCGGCTGTCAATGATGGACTTTATCTTCTCGGCATCTTCTATCATTTCACGGGTGTTTTTCAGCTTTTCACGGTACTGGACGATGGAACAGCCCGCATCGAGCGCCTGACTTATATCCTGAAAAATCCCTTTCCGCGTAAGCGAGGAATCGGTGACCAGGTAATAATCCATTTCCTGCAGTTTATCTTTTTTCAATTTTCTGCATCCTCTCGATTTTTGTACGGTCAAGATTGTATACTTCGTCATAGAAATTGCTTTTAAAACTTCCCGGCCCATTCGAATTCACGGCCGCCAGTTCCCCCGCGATACCGTAACAGACAAGCGCCGCAGCGGAAGCGAGCGCGGAGTCATTCTCGACAGCGGCAAAAGAACCGATGACAGAAGCGGCCATGCAGCCTGTACCCACAACGGAACCCATCATGGCATGTCCGTTCGAAATCACATACACCGAACTGCCGTCGGATACAATGTCCTCTTTCCCGGTAACAACCACGCAAAGCCCCTGTGCGGCGGCAAGTTCCTTCGCGATGGTTATCATATCCGCATCAACCTTCGAGGATTCAACTCCCCGGGTTATCACGTCTTTTCCGGCCAGACGGGCAATTTCAGAAGAATTTCCCTTAAGGATCGTAATTTTTACTTTTTCGAGAATTTCAAGGGCTTTTTCATCTCTGAGTTTTGTTGCGCCGACACCGACAGCATCGAGAACCACCGGAATCAGACGCTCATTCGCTTTTATTCCGGCACAGATCATGGAACTGACGAGTTGCGGGGTCAGCGTTCCGATATTCAGGACAAGGGCGGAAGCTATGCCTGCCATATCTGCGGATTCCTCCACGGCATGGGCCATAACCGGCAAAGCCCCGAATGACCTTGTCATATTGGCGCAGTCATAGATAGTTACCCAGTTGGTTATGTGGTGGATCAGCGGTTTTTCTTTCTTTACCCGCTCGAAGATATCGTAAATCATGGAACCTCCCAAAAAAGCCGGGGAATTTTGCCCCGGGAAATAAAAAAAACCACCCGCGAAGGTGGCTGATTGTCATGGAGAAATCATTCTCCCCGGTTCCCTCCGCCGGTATAATCCGGATCAGGTGCTATGGGTATTCTCTCAGCCGAAATAGGAGAAATTGCCTCCTGTTATTCCGGCACCCCAACCAAATGTGTAACTAACATATGAAAAGGATAAAAAAAAGTCAAGAATTCAAAGGAAAAGAAAATCTCATGATTTATGGTTCTTCTTCAACTTAGGCTGATACTTGCCGTATTGAGGCTTGTATAGATTATTTCCGTACCAAAACTCTTATTACCGCTATCGATGCGAAATCCCCATTATTTGGATATAGAGTGCTGCCTCTCAATTTTTCCAACTAAAATCCGGAAGAGCCGGATTTATACAATGAATACAAAATCAGAACGAGAATTATTACTCCACCAGCGCCATAAATAATGAGAGGGATACTTACTATGGTTAAACTTGTTTTAATGTTCGTAATCATAAGGTCCTGCGCCCCCCACCCGAGCACAATCATAAGAAGTGACACCAGGACGATGCTCCACTTTCGGAACACTGCCAGAAGCGCCAGAACAATGATGACAAACATCGCCGGGCCTTCAAAATTGATTCCTTTTATATTCACCATAATGTTGGAAATCATTTGATCCATGGGTAAGATTCCTCATTTATGATAAAAGCGTTTTTTGGGACAATTCTATGAGCTTTCCGGCTACAGCCTGGGGATCTTCCAATTCATCCAGGGTTATTGAAACGAGGAGCCGCTTTTCATCGGCAGGATGGCTGTAGACATCATAGTATATCTGCAATCCTTTATCCCCGAATTTTTTGGTCGCACTTTCATCCATCTCGATCCAGAAAGGTGTCAGAGGATACTTGCTTTCGAACTCGTCCGACCAGCCGAAAAAAAGCCACGGCGAATGATCTACCCGCAGATAATATCCCATGTACCCTTTTTTCCTGTCACGGCCGTAAATGATGCTGTATTTCTCAGTATTATAATTCGAAAGCATGAACCGTACCGTATTGATTGCATCGGTTTTCTTCGATTCGCTCAATTTCGAGATGCCCGGAGCGGTTTCTTTGCTTTTCCCGGCCGAGATTTTTTTAACCCCTTTCCATGCCAGATACGCTACCGGGACCAGACCCGCGCCTATCAGCGCCTTGTTCCTGTGGCTGGAAAGGAATTTTTTTATACCGTCAAATTTTATTCTCATGGATGACCTCCTGTATTTAACTGTATATATTTTTTATGTTTTGAAACCTATTCGCTTTTTGGGCTTATTCTCTTCAGAGATCAATTGCTTAATCGCATCAAATACGATCTTGAACTGGTGATCATACCGATTTTCCATTTCTTCAATCTTGCGGCGAAGTTCTTCATGTGTGGAAAGCATCCTACGGAGTTGCGTGAATGTCCGCATGATCTGAATGTTGACCTGGATTGCACGGTCGCTGTTGAGTACACTTGAAAGCATCGCAACGCCTTGCTCGGTAAAAACATATGGTGGATAGCGACGACCACCTCGATGGTTTGAGGTCACAGTTTGTGACCTCAAACCAGTAAATTCATCTTCGGAAAGTTGAAACATAAAATCCACTGGAAATCTCTCAATGTTTCTTTTAACTGCCTGAATGAGAACCTTTGTCTTAACACCATATAGTTCCGCCAGATCGGCATCCAGCATTACTTTCATATCTCTGAACAGGTAAATTTTACTGGCAATGCTCTCAATCGGTATGATGTTGGTCATGCTTATTTCCTCTGAAAAGCTGCTGTTGTCTCCTCATTAGACAACTTGGGATTGCACTGAAAATTCTATGGGAAATTCCTTATGGTACAATGAAAAAATTACTCATCGTACCAGCATAAAATGAAGAGAGACTTACAATGCTGAACTTCCGATGGCAGCAACCGCAATTGGCATCGGAATCATAAACTCAAGGAAATGGAGTTCGCGAAAAACTTTATCAAAATCAATCATGCCACTATACTTACTGCGTCCTTTTGAAATGGCACGTTGCCTCCCGACCTCACATAGGTGCTTGGCAAATGAGACTGTGGGTACAATAAGCACACCCAGATGAATCCCGCAATAGTGGTTTCCGAGAAGAAATTTTATAAAGTCCTGATAATAAGTGCGAGCATTACCAAACTCAATTTCTACTTGAATGCCTCCTTTTGCGAAATCGCATTTAAGGCCGAGTTGGGGAATTACTTTGCATTCTGAACACCAATCCCATTTTTCAAAACATACGGAAAATGCTCTATTATAGAAAGATTGTCCCTCATCATAAACAAATGGAACTTTGTGGACTAATGCAGGAATCTCAGATAGAGGAGTATCATGCTCAAGTATCTCCTCTGTACCTTTATGGAACAGCCACTGCTCAACATTTAACACATCAATTGAAGTCGTCTGTCTTGGGAATGCAGTAATCTGAAATTCGGTGTCACTACGCCGACTGACCTCAAAGTATTCCCCAATGCAACCAGAAAGTGATGCATTGAAAATAGATGCAAGCCAATAACGAAATGGTTGACCAGTATTGTTTTCATACTTAACTTGAACACTCATCTGCTCGTTATCTATTCTTCGTAGAGTTGCAGGAATCCTGTAACCATCAAATATAAGACATATCTCGCGTTTACAACCTTTATTTGGCGCAGAAATCCATTCCTCGAAATCCTTAGGTATAGCAAAACCTTCTTTAAAGGTTGACTTTCTCACAACATGTCTTAGTAAGGCATCCATTTACCGAGTTTCCTATTGTTAGACTACCTCTCTAAACAATTGCCATTTCCCTTTAGCCTTCTACCTTTTTTTATATCTCCCATACCTTTCCGCTTCATCATACATGGCGATGACATTCTCGACCGGGAAATCGGCGAGCATGAGATCGTGGGAAGCCGCGAGGCAGAATCCTCCGCCGGGAGCCATGATGTCGATCACCCTTCGCACCTCGGCGCGAACCTCATCCGCAGTGCCGAACGGGAGAATCTTCTGGTGGTCGAGAGCGCCGTGGAAGGTTATGCGGCTCCCGTAATCACGTTTCAGGCTGGCCAGATCCATACCTTTGGGGCGGGGCTGAACCGGATTCACCCCATCCATGCCTATCTCGATAAGGTCAGGGATGATCGACCAGACCGACCCGCAGGAGTGGAACATGGTTTTCATGCCGAAATCGTGCCCCAGGTCGCTGAATCTTTTCAGGATTGGTTTGAAAAATTCCCGCCACATAGCCGGGGAGATCAACAGTGCTTCCTGGGTGCCGAAATCGTCACCGAAGAAAAAGATATCGAGAAGATCCCCGCAATTGTTGAAAAATTCGAGGGCAAGCTCCCAGTAAAAATCCGCTACACGCTTGTTGAGGGCATGTATCAACTCCGGATGAGTAACCATTTTCATAAGGTATTCTTCCATGCCCATAAGCTCGGTGGCGTCTGTCCATACCACCACCCAGGGTCCGCCGATAATCGAATAATCAGCCCACTTTTTGCACTGGGCGCGGCAGTTTTTGGAAGGGAACCATTTCGGATCCGGCCAGTTGTAACGGTCAAGATCAGCCAGCGTTTCGGCGCCCGCCAGAGGGTGGGAGAGAGGCTGGCCGTATTCCATGCCGCCGCGAAGCACTCCCCAGAAATTTTTGGAGCGTCCATCCTCTTCTCCGGACAGGGACGGGCCGATGTAGTCCTGACGGACTCTGCGAAAGTCTATGTGCAAACGCTGCATAAGCGCTTCTTCATCACCAGAGCCGGCAGCCTCGCATATTTTCTCCGTGAGCGCCTGAGATGCGCCATACCAGAGGGGAACACGGTCGGGTTCATGATGCTCGAATGCCAGACGGACACGCTCTTTTGAAGTCATTTCAGCCTCTTAAGTAAATAATTGTGTTTGACCCCAGATATGTTTTCTCAATGACGATTCTATGGATAATTTAGATAATCCCCGACTCTTTTCAAATGGAATTTTATTGAAAAGAACAGAACTGTCCGGTTAATTTTTCAGACAGACCCCTTTCTGTCACTTCGTGACATCCTTTCCCCCCCCATTGGGGAGCAGGATATAACCGTCTGCACCATAATAAGTTGCCCATTCAGGGGGAAATTGGCGCGATAGCGCCGATAGGGGGCTTTGTGAACAGAAGAGAAAATGTGTCGAGAACAGAATATATTCATCTTATTTATAGTTATTTCAATACTTTATACTATCCAATCCGAATTTTAACCGGACAGATGCCTTATTCATTATTTATGGATGATACTCTGTGAAAACGCAGAAAGAATTTTAGGCTGCGAGAATGAACAGAAAAAGATTAACACACGGTGAGATTTTGCATTAATTTATGGTCTATCTAACACACCATATCCCGGATAAAGGAGGATTTCATGATTCGAACAATTCTCGCGCTTTTTGCAGTTCTTTTCTCACTATCAATTTTGCCGGCCAGCGCGCAGAAACCTGATTACAGTATGCTCGACGGTGCGCCCTATAATCCCAAAACCGAACCGGATATAGACATGTTCATGGGGAACTGGCGGGAATCAGCACCTCACTCCATCTGGGGTACGCTCATTGAACGTGACATTCTGAAAAAGAATGACGGCGACCTTATGCGTCCCAAAGCACGCAGCGCAGCCCTCCAGTATATCAACCGTCTCTCCTACGGCTCTCTGAGCGCCCGGAATGTGACCACGCCGGCAGTGCTGAAAGGCGAGCAGGTAATCTTTTACATCGACGGGGGTAAAGGCGAGATTACCGCGGGCGGGAAAACAGCCAGGATTTATAACGGCGTTGGTGTGCTTATGCCTCCGGGAATTGAGTTCACTCTGAAAAACTCCGGAGATGACCCGCTGACCATGTACCTCATGGTGGAGCCGGTCCCCGCCGGTTTCAAACCGAAAACCGAAATGGTGGTAAAAGACGAGAACATCCTGCCGTTCGGCATGGCAAACGCCCACTGGAGCTATATTCCCAAAACCTTTTTCTCAAAGAATGACGGTCTTGCTACTATCTTCGGGATGGCGCCTGTCTGGTTCGATGGCATGACCATGGGGCAGCCACACAGCCACTGCCCGGGCATGGAGGAGGTCTGGTTCTCCCTCGAAGGCGACCCCACCATTCTTCTGGGGAAACAGCTTCGCCCGTTCCCTGCCGGAACCGCCTACAAGGTTCCACCCGATTACAAAACCCCTCACGCCACCATCAATGTTAAAGACCGTCCGGCAAAGGCATTCTGGTTCCTCGTACGTACTGATGAAACCGAACCGCCGCACCCATCCTACGCCATGCTCGACGGGGAGCCGTTCAATCCCGACCGTGACGCAGACATCAATCTCTATATGAATAACTGGAGAAATTCGATGCCTGTAAGCACTCACGGTTCCCTGGTGGAAAGGGATGTCCTTTCGAAAGGCGACCCGATGAAACCGGCAAGAAAAGGGGCAGCGCTCAAGTATGTCAACCGGTTCACCTACGCCACCTTGTATGCGTACTATGCGACCACTCCGATCATACTCAAGGGCGAGCAGGAGGTGTTCTATATTCTTTCCGGACAGGGGAAAATTACCGCGGGGAAGAAAACAGCAGACCTGTATGCCGGAATTTGTGTGCTGATGCCTGCCGGTCTGGAATTTACCATGCAGAACACCGGCCCGGAACCGTTGACCATGTACCTTATCAATGAACCTATACCCGCCGGTTTCAGGCCCAACAAAGATATGCTTGTGGTGGATGAGAATACCACGCCGATAACCTATCATAATGCCCACTGGGTCGGCTGTGTGAAATCTTTCTTTGAAACGAAAGACGGTCTTGGGAGCATGGAATCTATCCTTACCTGTTCATTCAGCCCCAATACCTTTTTCCACCCTCACAGCCACACAAACACCACGGAAGAAGTCTGGGTTGCTCTGAATCCCGATACCCATCTCCTCCTCGGGAAACAAATCTGTCTGCAGGAGCCGGGGACAGCTTTCCTCGTTCCGCCGGATAACAAAACGCCCCATGCAAATTTCAATCTTTCCGACAAGACGGTCAAACTGTTCTATTTTGCACGGTATCAGGATCATGAGGTAAGGAAATAAAACGGGTGCTCTGAAAACGGATTATTTGTATGAATGGGATGATTTTATAAGGATGGAACGTGAAACACTGATGCAGTATAAGAAATATACGCGGAGGTCATATGAATAATAAAATTATCGGCCCGGATATCCGCCCTGCTTTTGTTCTGGGAATATTCGTCTGTATCGGCCTCATGGCGCTCGGCTATTTTGTCGCCGGCGGGATTGTGAAGCTGAAAGCTTTAGAAAGAACAATCGCGGTAAAAGGACTATCGGAACGTGAGGTTCCCGCCAATATTGCCATCTGGCCTATCAAATTCAGCGAGGCAGATAATGATCTGAATAAAATTTATTCTACCTTTCAGCAAAAGAACGCGGTAATTGTAGAATATCTAAAGGCAAACGGATTTCAGGACAAGGAAATTTCCATCTCTCCTCCGTCAATAGTTGATAAACAATCTCAGCAGTATGAGGGTCCTGTAAAAGCCAGATTCAGATATTCGGGAAAATCTACGATCACTGTTTACAGTGAAAATGTCGATCTTGTAAGGAAAACGATGGCAACGCTTTCCGATATCGGGAAGAAGGGCATTGCTATCGCCGGGGAAGACTATGAATCCAGAACAGTCTATATGTTTACGAAACTGAATGATCTCAAGCCGGTAATGATAGAAGAAGCGACAAAAAATGCACGGGCAGTGGCAGAAAAATTTGCTCAGGATTCAAAAAGCAGGCTCGGGAAGATAAAAAGCGCATTGCAGGGTCAATTCTCTATCGAAAATCGGGACGGCAGCACCCCGCATATAAAGAAAGTAAGGGTTGTCTCGACAGTTGAATATTATTTATCCGATTGAACATCGAAAGAAAGTAGATTTCATTTGAAAACATCTCCTGTAGATGATGTTATACTCAGAATCAAAGAGATGTTTTTGGGGGAATGGGGGAATTATATACTTGACTAACCCACCGCGTTTGGTAAAATAATTATAAATATATTGCTATTAGTATTGAAATATTCTATTTTGACCGCAAGAAGGGCATGTTTGGGGAAAAGAAAGAGAGAATGAAGAAACGGGTATTGACTCAATAAGCCAATCCGCATGTCCACAATTATTGCATTTTACAGGATGATATTTACTTACAGAATCATTTTTCCATTCTGATGGTTTATGAATATTTGTTGATGGTATAAAATCTGGCATCTGACAAGATAATAATTGTTGTGGAGTAATTTTCCGATTAAGTAAGTTTAGCTTTTTGAATCCCAATGCAATACCATATAGTTGCCCTATATGAGGGTTTGCTAATGCGATTTCTTTGTTGCATTCATATTTTGTAATTTTAAGAGCTTCGGTTAAATCAGAATCATTTGATATAACGAGAGCTATATCAAAAAGGTCTTTATAAGCATCGTTAACTAAATGGACGGCAAGATTAACATCTGTACCTTTTTCTTCTGGTTTTATAATATATACTTTATTGTTAGATGGCTTTGGGGCGGAGATTTTTTTTGTTATGGGGTCTTTAATATATTGATGTTCTGCTAAATAATAGCTTTTTTTATCAATTCTGAATTTGCCTTCTATGATTTTCACATTTGGGTTAATGGCCTTAAGGGCATCCCAAAATAACTTCTGTCTATAAGGACGAGATGGATCGCCATTGCCATTAACTTTAGCAGTAAAATATTTGACTTCCAGTAAATCGTCACCAGACATTAAGAGTTTGCAAAATTTAAACAAATCAAGCCACTTATACTCGTTATGCCCTTTCACGGCACCAAAGTATAGGTTAAATCCATCAATATATGCAATAACTCTTTTCCCCATAATGTCTCCATAAACAGCAAGAGGCTCCCGAAAGAGCCCCCGCATCCCCAACCTGAAAGAAGGGGAGAAGTGAATAATAACATATAAAAATATGCTCTATTTGTCAAGTACTATTTTAGGAATTGGCTCCGCAATCAGAAACCACGGAACAAAATTTAGAATAAAAGTCGATGATTTACTAAAATTTACGCCAACAAGAAAAAGATAACCATCGTTTTATATCGCCTGCAAACTGTCCGCCGCAACCCATCCGCCCACGCCGCTTTTCAGCCGTATCTGGTCCCAGGAACTCTGTTTACGCTCGATAAAGACTTTGGTGCCTTCATGGATGGTAAAAATGAGGGTGTTCTCGGAGCTGGGGCCGGAATATGCATTGACCTCGCCGGTCATAATCACCGCTTCGGTAACCGTGGACTCATGGTGAACTTTCTGGATCAGGAAACCTGTCGAAATGACGAACATGAATCCGCAGAGCGCCCCAACCGTTACCAGCGTGAGCCGTATCCATCCACCGAAATAGAGAAATCCTATCGCGGACGCCATCATCAATAAAAATGTCATTCCCGACCAGAACGCCGCGGAATTGACATTGATCCGGTCGTACATGTTCTCGAGGAATGCGGTTACCGCATTCATGGGAGGAGTTTCCTTATCCTGCTTTTTGGAGTTGATGAAAGCGAGGTTGGCGAGCGCATCAGGATCGGAGGGCGCAAGTTTCAGAGAGCGTTCAAGGTAAAGCACCGATTTTCCGGTCATATTGAGCCGGTACGCTGCATTGGAGGCGTTGTAAAAGAGATCGGGTTCTTTGATGCCTTCCCTGATGAGCTTTTCGTAGATATCCAGCGCTTCGGTGAATTTACCCTGACGGTAGAGGTCGCCGGCGCGGTTATAAAGAGCCGCCGATTCGGTTCCGAATGAAGCGGCGATGGATGCCTGCTGCAGCAAGGGGCAAAAAAGGGAAAAAAGAACTATGAAAAAAAGAACGATTGTATTTTTCATAAGGTTTCCCTCAGTTTGGTGAGAATGGATTTGGCGTCATCGAGCAGTTTTTCCTGAATATGATTGTCCGTCCCCGCAGAGGAGAACCGTGCGAAATCGCAGAGTTCCAGCGTCCTCCGTATATGCTCCGCGGTTTCGGGAGTTACCGTGTGGCTGCAGAGGATATTTTCCAATTCTCCGGTGGTTAGCCCGCCCGGATCGAGGTTCAGACTGTCCCCGATAAACTCGATGACCGCTTCGCTCACATGGGTGCAGAAACCGTGTGTATCGCCTTTTTCCAAAAGACGGGCGGCATGGTCAAGACGTTTTTCCGCATGTTTCCAGGCGTTGAGTTTTCGTTTCAGACCGGTGTTCTGCTCCAGTTTGTCGCGGCGTCGCTTGATGATGAATAGTGACGCAAAAGCAGCTGACGGTATGATATAGAAGAGGTAAAAGAACCAGTTCGAATAAAGCTTCGTATTCGAACTAACAAGGTTTGATTTATCCGGTTTGATAAAATTGATATCGCTGCCGATTTTTACGACCGTATTGCGGCGGTCGACCCGCGAACCCTGCTCTGCCGAAGAAGCGTCCCCCTGGGTAACCCGGAGAGTGAACGGGTTTGTTGAAAGAGAGTGATATTTTTTGTCACGTGGATTGAAAAACGACAGGGAGAACGGCTGCAGGGTGATCACCCCCGGCGATTTCGGCATAAGCATGTATTCGAATACTTTCGATCCCCCAACAGTGAATCCGGAGGTCGATAGTTTCGGTGTTATTTTCGGGTCGTAGGTTTTGAATGCGGAAAGTTCCGGAGTAGTGACCGCGGTCAAGACATCAAGGTTGCCTTCTCCGGAAACCGTTACTGTCACCGTAACGACATCCCCTGCTTTGAGTTCCTTCTTATCTGCTGTCGCGGACAGGGTAAAATTACCCACAGCGCCTTTGAAATCGGAAGGCTTTCCCTCTTCCGGGAGAGGTTTGACTTTTATGGTGATTGGTTTTGTGGAGAGCTTTCTGGTCTGCTGCGCGGTGAAAAAACCGCCCGATGTGTAGGCAAGAGAAGCAGGCCCGATAGTCAAATCACCGGACATAGTCGGGAAAAGGGCTGTTTTCACAGCGGTATACTGGTACATACGGTTGTCCACCGTTTTTGTCGAGGGGGTCAGCTTGGGAAGATCAACCGCCCAGAAACCGGTTGTGGAAGACGGATCGTAGCTGGTGTCTCCCAGGAGGTTAAGACGGTTGTAAAGCTCAAAGGTGAGCGTTATCTGCTGGCCTACATACGGTTGTTTGTTATCGACCGTTGTACGGATAAAGATGTCGCTGTTCCCGCTTCCGCCGCTCTTCTCTCCTGAAGAAGGCGATGATTGCGATGACTGGGGCGCAGCCGAACCGGCGACAACCTCCACTTTTACCGGAGTCGAAATAAATGTCTGGCCGTCAACAACAACCGAAGCGCCTCCGACCTCAAAAATTCCGGGTTTCGAGGGTACGAGGGTGTAGGTATATGATTTGAGGGCGGAAGATTTCCCGTTGATAAACTGGTACTCGGTAGAAGTAAAAGTTCCCGCGATAGAAAAATTAGGCATGGGTTTCAGAGTCGGATTCCCGGATTTGCGTGCATCCGGGCCGGTAACGCTGATAGTAAGGGTGAGCCGGTCATCCTGAGAGATACGGTTTGCGCTTACTGTCGGAGTAATGGTAATCGATGCGCCGAAAGCATCCACAGCGGATGCCATGACCACCAGAAACCATGCGCAGAGCGCAGCCCTGCCGAATATCTTACCAGTCATCGCCCTGTCCTGTCGGTATCATCAATTGTTTGTTACGGAGCGAAAGGGATTTCTTCTCCTCGTCATTCATCGCATTGAGAAGACGCT
>JBAYHX010000003.1:0-24700 GCA_041665965.1 Candidatus Latescibacterota bacterium | reverse complement strand
ATTCGATTTGAGGGAAGAGTGGGTTTACTATAATATTATGATATGCTCCCCCCTCCGGAGGGGGGAGAAGAAATATTCAACTACCAACAATTATCCATTTACACAAAATTTATGACAGAGCCTCTGAATCTTTCCGTTCATATTGAAATATTTCTCTATTTTTATATCTAAGATAAATCTGACGCGAATTTGGAGTATTATAATCAGCCCAAGTTGCTACCCATAGTGAACCGTCAATTCCTTTCGACATCTTGTCAACCCTATAATTTGCGAATGTTTCTAACTCATTCCCATTATATTTACTTATCCCGCCATAGCCTCCAATGTAGGCTTCAGTTGCTGAAAACGCTACAATTGACCGTACTTCCTTATTAAGCAATCCATTATCAGTTGTATATATCTCCCATTTCTCCCCATTATAATGCGAGACACCTTTATAAATACATCCTTCGCAAAAATTTATACTTGTATGTGATATCCACACATGACCATCACGTGTTGTATCAATGAGATTTCCCCAACAGCTTGAAAGCCCGTCATTTTCTGTAAAAACCGATTGAATTGTTCCATTTCTATCAAATCTTAATATTCCACTGCCTAATGTCAAAGCCCAGATGCTGTCATCAATCCCAGCCGATATTTCCGAGACATAGTACGATTCATAGTTAACAGGATAAAAAGTCCAAATTCCTTCAGTATACTTTCCCAAATTACTGTTTTTTGGCGAACATGACCAAATTATTCCATTATTATCAATTGAAATATCATTTGCTGAATTATTATTTAAATAAATCCATTTGTTATCTGAATATTTAAAAACTCCTTTAGAATAAATAATTGTATATATGTCGCCATTTTGATCGATTTCGATATCTCCAACACCTGATGAATCTCCGTTTATATATACCTGCTCGACGATAACATCGCAAAAAGAAAGAATGGGATTAAATAATCCCATAAATATTGCGCTTAATAATAAGAAAGTTTTCATATCGTTTTTTCTCCAGAATAGAGATCTCTTTTACAATCTAATAATTTTCTCTCATTTTAATCTAATTATTACATTTCTTTCTCCCCATTGTCAATACCCTAAGTGGGATATTTTTTTGTATACCATTTGGGATACGTCAAACACTTTTATGGGGAATTATATCCAGTTTTGTAAAAAATATTAATATCGCTTTTATAAACTGCCGCATTACAACATACATTTAGTATAGTAACATCATTCCAGCATTATGTCAAGTATTATTTATGATTATTTTACGCTAATATTAATACTACTATTATAGTATTATTTGGGAAATTCATGAGTTTTTTGTATTTAGAATTTGAGCAATTAACGGGGGAAAAATGAATACATCATAAAAATAGAGCAGCCACCATAAAATCGGTCAGGAGGATAAAAATCGCGGAGGTAACATACGCTTTGATAGCTGCCTGTCCCACGCCTTCCGCGCCCCCGGATGCTTTAAACCCGTAGTAACAGCCGAAGAGACTGAGACCGGTTCCGAAAACAAAGGCTTTTGAGAGGGCCACAATGATATCTTTGTTGTGGAAATAATGTTTCAGACCATAAATAAAAATCCCGCCCGGCACATCGAGAAAAACAAGAGAAACGATAATACCGCTGATAAGTGCGAAAAAGCAGCTGTAGATTGTGAGCATCGGAACCATGACCGCTCCGGCAATAATACGGGGAAGGGCAAGATACCGGTAGGGATTGATGGCAAGGGTCGAAAGGGCATCGATCTGCTCGGTTACCCGCATGGCTCCGAGAGAAGCCGCTATCGAGGCTCCGATTCTTCCGGCAACTACAAGCCCGGTCAGAACCGGCGCAAGCTCAAGGATTATAGCTTTCGATACGGCAGTCCCGACAAACCGTGTGCTGACTAAGCCCTGAAGCTGGTAATTTGCCTGCCAAGCGGTTGTGGCGCCGGCGAAAATGGAGATAACGAATGTTATGGGAAGCGAGCGCACCCCAACCTCCAGCATCGACTGGAAAATAAGGTGCATGCTTTTGGGAATGCCCGGAATTGTGCGAAGGGTCCGCCCGAAAAAAAGCATGATATCGCCGATTTCCAGCACCGGTCTCAGAAAGGCATTGGCTGTTCTTGCGGCAAAGGACACATACCACCTGAAGAATCCGCCCACTCTCGCCTCACATTCTTAGAAAAACTCTTCAGAAGCTTCGTAATCAAATTCGGAGAATTTCATGTATTCCTTGATCCAGTGGAGCAAAACGGTGCCGATCGGACCGTTTCGCTGCTTGCGTATGATAACCTCAGCCACATCGGACGGGTTCACATTCTGGTCGCGTATCTTGTATTCGGGATTGATATTGTACACAGAGGCCCGGTACATGAACATCACCACATCGGCATCCTGCTCGATGGCTCCCGATTCACGCAGATCCGAGAGAATAGGCTTATGGTCGCCGCCGCGCTGCTCCACAACACGTGAGAGCTGGCTCAGGGCTATGATCGGTATATCCAGGTCTTTGGCAAGGGCTTTGAGACTCCGTGAAATCGAGGAAATTTCCTGCTGTCTCGATTCTCTGCTGGAGCCCTGCATGAGCTGAAGATAGTCAATAATAAGAAATTGTATGTCGCGCTCCGTTTTCAACCTTTTTGCCTTGGCGGCAAGTTCGAGGCTCGAAAGCGCAGGGGTATCGTCGATATAGATGGGGAGGCTTTGAATTCTGGCGCAGGCGTCTGTCAGTCTGGTCCAGTCCTCGGTTTTCTGTTTACGCACGGAAAGGGAGGAGCCATCGAACCGTCCCTCGTTGAAAAGAAGCCTCATCACCAGTTGGATAGAGGACATTTCCAGGCTGAATATTCCGGTCGGAATCCCTTTCGCAGCGGCATTCTTTGCCAGATCGAGAGCAAATGCGGTTTTGCCCATCGAGGGTCTTCCCGCAACGATTATGAGATCGGACGGCTGCCAGCCTCCGGTGATTCTGTTTAACTGCGCATATCCGGTGTCCACCCCGGTAAGACCATCCTTCGATTCCAATTTACGGCCTATTTCACGATACGCCTGAAAAACGGTGTCATGAAGCGAGACATATCCTTTGGAAAGGCGGAGATTGGAGAGATCGGATATATTCGACTCAAGGTTTTCGAGAATGGCGGTTGGCTCGGCTGTGTCTTCGTAGCAAAGGCCGCGGATGGAGGTGGCGAGCGAGATCATTTTACGGAGAAACGCTTTGTCCCGCAGAATCAGGCAGTGATACCGGACATTGGCGGCGCTGGAGGTTTCCTGCGCGATTGCCGAAAGGGTGGCATCCCCGCCCACCTGTTCAAGAACCCCGCGTTGACGAAGCCTCTCGGTAACGGTGAGCAGATCGACAGGAAAATTCTGGTCATAAAGGTCGGTGATAACTCTGAAAATCGCGGCATGGGCAGGTTTGTAAAAACAATCCTCATCTTTCCCGATAACTTCCACAGCGATACCGATCGCTTCTTTTTCAAGAAGCATCGCTCCGAGAACAGCCCGCTCGATTTCCGGAGCCTGAGGTGGATTTGCTCCGGCAAGAGAACCCCCCTTGTCCGCCATCAGGATATCTCCATTCCGTCATATTCGCGCCGTAAGAATTTCAGATCCTCCCAGGTGGGGCGCTTCCACTGTGGATTCCGTAAAAGGGCCGCAGGGTGATAAGTAACTACAAGCTTGACCCCGTGATAATCATGCACCTTCTCGCGGAGTGCGCCCAGGGTAGCAGTGGAACGAAGAAGGGTTTGTCCCGAAATACGTCCCAGAGCGCAGATGATCCGCGGCCGGATGATCTCGATCTGACGGATCAGAATCGGCTCGCATTTCTCGATCTCGGAAGGCAGAGGATCACGATTACCCGGAGGACGGCATTTCAGTATGTTGGCGATATAGACATCCTCACGGCGGAGTTTTATGGATTCGATCATCTTGGTAAGGAGCTGGCCTGCCCGCCCGACAAACGGCAGTCCCTGGTTGTCTTCTTCGGCTCCCGGCGCCTCCCCTATGAACATGATGGGAGCGTGAGGATTGCCCGATCCGAACACGAAACGTGTCCGAGTGTCTCCAAGGGAGCACCTGAGGCACTCTTTTACCGCCCCATGCAATTCCTCAAGAGTTTCCCCGGAGGAAACAGTCTCGCCGCCGGAACATTCGGGAATGCGGCAGGCGGCATCTCCGCAGGCCGTATCCGGCTTCCCGAAAGTCTTCTTGTCAGCCGTATCATGAGAAAATGCCATTGAGACCCCTTTCGCCGCGGCGGAAGGAACCCGGGGCTGAAAAAACCATTCTTTTTCGCCAATCTCTATCCGCTGGGCAACAAACAGCGCAGCATATTTTTTTATATCAGGATTCATGACTCCCTGTCGGAAAATTTATCCCTATCTTTTGGCACTTTATATCTATCGTCATCTTTATTGTATTCGAAATGAACCTGCCTGCTCTGAATCCTTTGCATGGCCACAGTTACGGGATTGATTTCACAGTCGTGGCCAAGATATTTCTGAACTCTGTTGTTAATGCTGCGCGCCATTCTGGAAACAGCGATCACAACTTCGTAAGGATTTACTCCTAAATCATCAAAAACCTGTTTATCATTGACCTTTGTTACCTGGTCTTTTTCCATGAAGATATTTCCTCCATTCTGTCAATACGGGTGAAACCCTCCAGCTTCGCAGGCTTTCTGCCGCAAGTATGGAATTCACCTGCCTTACAGTATCCGTCAAACTATCGTTCACAACAATATAATCGTACTCGCACATTCTGTTCATCTCGCCGGGCGCAGCATTGAACCGTAATTCCATCCGCTCCGGCGATTCGGTGTCACGGTTTTTGAGACGCTCCCTGAGCACTTCCGGCGATGGCGGGGCAATGAATATCAAAACTGCATCGGGAAATTGTTTCTTTATATTGAACGCCCCGACAGTATCGGTGTCGAAAATAATTTTTTCGCCCTTTTCCAATCCTTCCTTGACAGCGCTTTTCAAGGTGCCGTAACGGTTGAAGTGTACGACCGCCCATTCGAGAAAAGCATCCTGAGCGACAAGTTCATCGAATTTCTTATCACTGACAAAGTGGTAGTCGACACCATCCTTCTCACCTTCGCGGAATCCCCGTGTAGTTACCGAAACGGAAAATTTCATCTCCGGATGCGTTTTCAAAACTTCACGGAGCACTGTCGTTTTTCCTGTTCCGGAAGGCGCCGAGAATACTACAAGCAGACCCGTCAATTTTTCTGCTCCCGCAGCGTTACCATTTTTATCACACGTGTTCAAGAATTACCTCTTTGACGCTTCATTACAAATTACTCCATGTTCTCCACCTGCTCACGCATTTTTTCGAGATCTTCCTTGATGGACACTACAATCCCGGCGATCTCGGCATCCATAATCTTCGACCCCATGGTATTTGCCTCACGGTTCAGTTCCTGGAGAAGGAAAGATAGTTTTTTTCCGGAAGACTTCTTCTGGGAAAGTTCTTTTACAAACAGGTCACGATGGGATTTAAACCTGACACATTCTTCTGTTATATCCACCCGGTCGGCGTAGAGGGCGACCTCCATGTTGAACCGCATCGTATCCAGAGTATCGCTTCCGATAAGGCTCTCGATCTTTTTGCGAAACCGGATGGTGTTTGCCTCGATAATTTTGGGAATGCTTTTCTCGATTTCCAGGACATGGGCGTAAACCCGTTCAAGACGGTTGCTGACATCCCTGCCGATAACCGTTCCCTCGTTTTCACGCATGGAACGATGCGCCTCGAATGCTGCGACCGCTGCTTTTTGCGTAAGCTCCCACTGTGATTCTGCGTTCAGCTTGTCCTCGTCCCATGTAAGGATTTCAGGCAGAGAAAGAAGCGTCCTTGTGTCCATGTTGTTTTCTATTCCATACAGTCCGGTCAACTTTTCGGCAAATTCTATATACTTTCCCGCAAGCGGGTAATCCACCTGAACGCTTGAAGCCCGCAGGCCGGCCATATTCAGGCTCACTGTAACGTGTACCCGTCCGCGCTCGATGTAGCTCTGCGCGATTTTTCTCAGTTCACCTTCGTACTCGGAAAAAGATTTCGGAAGTTTCATTTTCAGGTCAAGGAACCGGCCGTTCACACTGTGAACCTCTACTTTCACACTGGTTCCGTTTTCAACTTCTTCGGCGCTGCCAAAACCGGTCATGCTCCGTATCAAAACAACCTCCGCATCGTATGCCAAAACAAATTTTTGGAATATTGTCACAATTAATATAAAATGTTAAATTTTAATTAAACAATATAATTAATTGTAGAGATGAAGTCAACGGAAGACTGTCCGATTTTATATTTACATATCACCATATCCTGCTGTTATTTATACAGGTTATTTACAGAGACCGGCAATTTTTATCCTAGAAATAAAACTGCCGAAGAACTATAAATATCCTTGAATGAACCATGCATTCGAAGTATTATAGCAATTCGACCTATTGATATAATGAGGAGATTTTTCACATGGCTGTTCGTCCGCCCGATAAAAACCGCGTGTACTCAACCGTATCAGGCCGCATATGCCCTGACTGCGGTCAGCCGGCGGCATCCTGCATGTGCGCAAGAAAGCCGAATAAACCCCAAGGGGACGGCATTGTGCGGGTACGAAGAGAAGTTAAAGGCCGCGGGGGAAAAACGGTTTCAACAATTTCCGGGATTCTGCTGGAAGAAAATGAACTCCGAGAGCTGGCTTCACAGTTGAAACACCGTTTCGGAACCGGCGGCTCGGTGAAAGACGGCATTGTTGAAATTCAGGGAAATCATGTGGATTCGCTTATCGCCGAACTCATTAAAATGGGTTTTACCGTCAAAAAGTCCGGAGGATAGGGAGCAAACAATGAAAACATTGACAGGATTTACATGATTCACAAGATTATGTATTTATCAATCATGGTAATCCTGTTGGGTTGATTTCCGGTTAATAGACAATCGTTACCTTTTGACAAAGCATTGAGGAGGATAATCGATGTTGGAAAATAATTATGAACTGGGTCTCTATTCCGAACCCGGATACGCCCCTCTTTTCGAGAGCGGGCATGACTGGATGGTTGCGGCGTATAACGGCTGTCCTTTCACCGGTTATATCGAGCGTCACACCACAAGCGACGAGGCATTCATACTCATGGCTGGAAGGGCAATCATGCTTGTGGGCGACACCGGGACTGACGCCGGGTCGGTAAAACCGGTTGAGCTTGAGCTTTTTCAGGCGATCAATATCAAAAAGTCGGTCTGGCACACTGTTCTCTCCTCTTGTGACGCACGGATACTCATTGTCGAGAACCGTGATGTCACCAGACAGAACTCCGATTACTGGACATGTCCGGACACTTTTCTCTCTTCCCATTCGCTGCATGATATATACTATGATCGTTGAGGAAACAAACGACTTACTCCGGAGTAAACTCCGAGGAATCAAATTCAGCCCCCTAAATCCCCCGAAGGGGGACTTCAATACCTTGCCATTCGCTTTTTTAGCCCCCCTCCGGGGGGATGGGGGGCTGCCTCACAGAGAGAGGGAATCACAGATTCAACTCCGCAGCAAGCATCGGGGAATTCAAGGTCAAAAATTTCAAGAACGACAGGAGCATTCCTTTTCCATGAATTCAGAAACTCTTCATCATATTCAAACATGGTTTACCCGGTATGTAAATGGTTTTCCGGAAGATACGCTCAGTTTCGAGTCGATGATAAACATAAAGGTGGTTCACAGCAGAATTGTGGAAGAAATCTGCCGGTCTCTGGCAGAAGAGCTCGGCTGGAGCAGAGAGGACATTGTCACCGCTTCCGCGCTCGGGCTTCTTCACGATGCGGGGAGGTTTTCCCAGTTTACGGAATACGGGACATTTTCCGACGCCGATTCTGTCGATCACGGCCGTCGGGGATACGAAGTGGTAAAGGAATCGGGAATTCTCTCCCGGTGTTCCGAAACCGTCCAAAATAAAATCCTCGAAGGCATCCTCTTTCACAACCTGAGAACCATCCCACCGGGGGTACTGCCGGATTCATTGCCTTTTGTGAAACTGATCCGTGACGGCGACAAGCTCGATATCTACCGCATCATCCGTGAAAGGATAGAGAACAACCAACTGGGGGATCATCTGAAAGAAGCGCTTTTCATCCGTGCGGAAGGCCCGGCAAATCCCCTGGCGATCGGGGAAATATGGAACCGTGAGACCGTATCGAACGAGAATCTGTTTTCGATGGCGGATTTTACTCTGATGCAGATGTCATGGGTGTTCGATATCAATTACCCGCCCACCCTCCGGCGCATCCGCGAGAGCGGCATCCTGAATATTCTTGCTTGTGCGCTCCCGGATGAGAAAGAGGCAAAAGAGGCCGCGGATTTCATATTGAAGCAGGCGGGATGAAAAAGATTCCTGAAAAAATATTTGTTCGTACTGAAGATACATTGACACTACCCGTCGGTTATTGTATTGTAAGGGAATATAGTGATCCATTAAAATGACCGTAAATAAAAACGCGAACCCGGATTTTGAAGCTTTACATTCTGAGGGGAAGAATTATGAATAATCCCATATTTCTGAGTAGAATTGTTCTTCGGAACTACAAAAGTATTTCGGCATGTTCTGTTAGACTCGGCCCCTTAACCTTTCTTGTGGGGCCAAACGGCGCAGGGAAAAGCAATTTCCTCGATGCTCTCCGACTTATTGCGGAATCACTTAACACAAGTTTGGAACATGCCCTACGGGAACGTGGCGGAATTAATGAGGTCCGGCGCCGTTCTTCCGGCCACCCGACTAATTTTGGCATTCGTCTCGAATTCAGGATATCGGAAAACATTACCGGATGGTTTGCCTTTAGTGTTGGGGCTATGAAAAAAGGCGGATTTGAAGTTCAAGAGGAAGGATGCCATGTTGTTGGGCCGGAATTGAACAATCATAGCTTTTACCGTATACAAGAAGGCAACCTCATCGAATCCAGTGAAAAAGTCATGCCGCCTGTAGCCAATGATCGGCTTTATCTTGTTGCTGCAGCAGGCATTCCAAAATTTCGTGAGGTTTACAATACGCTTTCGCATATGGGATTCTACAACCTGAATCCGGATAGTATTCGTGAATTGCAGCCTCCTGATACCGGATTTCTTCTACGCCGTGACGGGGAGAATATTGCGAGTGTTTTAAATCTGATGGAAAAAGAGGACAAAGAAACCTACAACAAGGTTATGGAGTTCCTTTCCAAAGTGGTTCCGGGTGTGAAGGGCGTCACAGTTAAGCATATGGGCAAGAAAGAAACACTCGAATTCCGTCAGGTCGTGGGGACAAATGTAACCCCTTGGCGTTTCCCCGCGGAAAATATGTCCGACGGCACTCTTCGCGCCCTCGGCGTTCTGACTGCCTTGTATCAATCTTTTGGTGAGGGTGAACGTCGTATTCCTTTCGTCGGGATTGAGGAGCCGGAAGTTGCAGTGCATCCCGGAGCCGCAGGCGTTCTCCGTGATGCTCTCATCGCCGCATCAAGGAATGTTCAGATTATCGTGACTAGCCACAGCCCTGACATTCTCGATGACAAAGACATAAGCGATGAGTGGATTCTTGGAGTCGTAAACGAAAACGGCGATACAAAAATTGGACCGATTGATGCCTCCAGTCGAAACGCAATTAAAGATCGTCTCTATACTGCCGGGGAATTGTTGCGTTTTAATCAACTGGGTCCAGATACCGAGACGATTAATAAGATACCACCCGCTCAGCTTGAGCTTTTTGGCGGGGTGTGGGAATGAATGTGATCCGCATTGCCACAATTGTCGAGGGACATGGTGAAGTCGAATCTGTCCCTCTGTTAATAAGGAGAATTGCTGTTGAGATTGACCCCTCACTATACATCGATATAAAACCAATAATCAGAAAACCAGCCAGCCAACTGAAAAAAGAAGGTGAACTGGAAAGAGCTGTAGAACTTGTAGCCCGTCAAATTGGTGGGAAAGGCGGTATTCTCATCCTCATTGACTGTGATGGAGATAATGAGTGCCCTAAATATGATGCCCCCAAATTACTTTCCCGTGCTCAGGCAGCCCGTTCTGATATACTAATATCGGTAATTCTTGCATACAAAGAATTTGAAGCATGGTTTATTGCTTCTGCAAAATCGGTCCAAGGAAAAAGAGGGTTATCGGAAAACCTTGAAATAGTTGCTAACCCAGAAGACATCAGAGGAGCTAAAGAATGGCTCAGTTATAGAATGAAGGGAAATCACTCATATTCCGAAACACTCGACCAACCTGCGCTTACCCAGTTGTTCGACATACAGGAAGCCCGACGAAGGGCAAATTCTTTCGACAAATGTTACCGTGAAATCACCTACATGATAAATGCATTAAGAACCATAAGAGAGTAATTATATTACATTCTTACTCTGCAGGAGGATATTCAATATGTATTCAATCCGGCGAACGATCATTATGTTTGCTGTCTTTGTTGTCTGCAATTCCATTCTCTCTGCCGACGTCCTTCTCCCCTCGTTTCTCTGGCATCACATGGTGATCCAGAGAAACGCCGATTACCCGGTTTGGGGATGGGCTTCACCGGGCGAGAAGATAACGGTGGATTTCCACGGGCAGAAACTCTCCGCGGTAACCGGCGCCGACAGCCTCTGGAAAGTGAGCCTCAAACCGATGCAGGCCGGCGGGCCGTTCACCATGACAGTCAAAGGGAAGAATACCGTAACCCTTTACAACATCCTTATCGGCGATGTGTGGGTCTGCTCCGGCCAGTCCAACATGCAGTGGCCGGTCAAGTATTCGGCCAATCCGGAAGTGGAGATCGCCGCAGGAAACCACCCGAAAATCCGTCTTTTCATGGTTAAAAAGGCGGGAGCGGCTGACCCGCAGAAGGACTGTTCCGGACAGTGGCAGGAATGTACTCCCCACACGGTCGGCGAAGTTACCGGGGTCGGATACTATTTTGTGCGGGAACTGGAAAAGAATCTCGATATCCCCATCGGACTCGTTCAGTCCGCATGGGGCGGCACCGATATTTCCCCCTGGATGAGCCGTGCGGCGATCACTGCAAACCCGGATACGAAATACCTCCTCGACGGCTGGGAGAAAGTCATCGACGACAAACCGAAAGAGATGCTCCTTCACTACGAGGCGGTCTCGGGCTGGTTCGAATACTGCTTTGTGCAGATGAGCCGCAGAGAATCCTATGATCCGTTCCCGGCAAATCCTAAAGGGTTCACAAAGGGATTCGGGGCTCCCACCTGGCTTTTCAACGCCATGATCGCCCCGCTCACCCGATTCCCGGTCACCGGAGCGCTCTGGTACCAGGGAGAAAGCGACAGCGGGCGCGGCTACATGTACCGCACCCTGCTCAAAACCCTTATCAAAGACTGGCGCGCCCAATGGAAAGCCGAGAATCTGCCGTTCATCGTGGTGCAGCTCGCCAATGTCGGCCAGCCCGACAAGGAACCTGTGGATAACGGCTGGGCGGAAACGCGCGAAGCCGAACTTATGGCGCTCGAGCTTCCCAAAACCGGCCTCGCGGTCACGCTCGACCTTGGGATAGCGGAGGATGTCCATTACAAGAACAAACAGGATGCCGGGAGACGCTCCGCACTGAGCGCGCTGCATGTGGCGTACGGCAAAGATATACCCTACACGGGGCCGATTTATAAATCCATGACAGCCGAGGGCGGGAAAATCCGTCTTACGTTCGATCATGTCGGAGGCGGCCTGACCGCCCGTAACAACGAACCGCTCAAAGGATTCGCCATCGCCGGCGCCGACAAAAAATTCGTCTGGGCCAATGCGAAAATCGAGGGGAACGAGATAACGGTCTCGAGCGACAAGGTGGCGGAGCCTGTGGCAGCGCGGTACGCATGGAGCAGCAATCCGGTCTGTAATCTCTACAACAAGGAGGGACTGCCCGCATCGACATTCCGAACCGATGACTGGCCGGGAGCGACACGGAATAAAAAGTAAAAAGAAGAACTCTTTCAGGTTATTTATAATTCGATTCATTGAAGGCAGCCCCTTGAATCCCCCGGAGGGGGACTTTCGGCGGATAAGGATAAAACTTGTTGATCTAAAATCGAGATCATAAAGTTATGCATTTTTTTACAGTCTTTTGAGTCCCCCGCTGGGGGATTCAGGGGGCTGTAGTTTAGACAATCATGAAAATATACATCCTCTTTTTTGAATTATCCGGGTTAGCACCGTACTTCCATTTTTATTCGAAAAAAGGAGAAAAAAGATGAAGATGAAGGCTGCCTTTTACGCTGCGGTTATTCTGGCCGCGATCTTTACACCGGGATCGGTAATTCTCGCGGAGGACAAAGAACCCGCTGTGGTGAGCACTCCGGCGGGCAAGGCTCCCTCGGACGCGGTTGTCCTTTTTGACGGCAAAGACCTTTCCGAATGGGTGCAGCCGGACGGCAAGCCCGCGGCATGGACTGTGGCCGAAGGGGCCTTTACGGTGAAAAAAGGCAGCGGCATCATGACCCGAAAGGAATTCGGCGATATGCAGCTTCATATCGAATTCGCCGCTCCCTATCCGCCGAAAGGCGAAGGCCAGGACCGCGGCAACAGCGGGGTATATCTTCAGGGAATATACGAGGTGCAGGTGCTGGATTCGTTCGGCAACAAGACCTACACCGACGGTATGGTCGGCGCAATTTACAAGCAGTATCCGCCGCTGGTGAACCCCTCGCGGCCGGCGGGAAAATGGCAGACTTACGACATCATCTTCCATGCCCCGAAATTCAATGCCGCAAACAAGATCGAAAAGAAAGCCCGGGGCACTATCCTCCTCAACGGCGTGCTCATCCAGGATAATGTGGAGATCGAAGCCACCCCGGGAGGCCCCCGGAATGTCGAAGCCCCGCGCGGCCCGATCTTCCTTCAGGACCATAACCACCCGGTGAAATTCCGTAATGTCTGGGTCAGGGAACTGTAAAAGAACGTTACCGCGTCCCGAATCAATAGTCTGAATAATGATTTGTAGGATTGCCATGATAGAGAATCGGTTTAAATCAGGGAAATCCCATAATTATGTGAATCAAGGTTCAGACAATTTTTTCATTTTTCATGTTCATCCCTGGGGAAAAGACGGATGGCATTCAAATTTTCCCGGTTCGTCCGGGTGATGGCCGGGAATTACAAGCTGTTCCTCGGCATGGGGGCAGGTCTTTTAATCGCATATCTCGGATATGCCGGGGTTCATTACTCATCGAGCGACCGGTTCTGTTTCCTCTGCCATGCTCATCCGCATGCGGCGGTATCCTGGAAAAAATCGACCCATTACAAGAATAAAGCGGGAATGACAGTGCATTGCACCGAATGCCATCTTCCTCCCGGCGGCATACGGTATCTGACCGAAAAAACCCGTCTGGGGGTCAAGGACGTGTACGGCAATGTTTTCAAGGACACGAAAAAAATCGACTGGGAAGCGAAATCGACCCTCGATCACGCCTCACGGTTCACCTACGACACATCCTGCCTTGCATGTCATTCCGACCTCTACAGCCTCGAGCTAAGCCCGAAAGGGGTCAAAGCTCACGAATATTATACCCGGACGAAGGATAAGATCCGCTGTATCAACTGCCATCTCTCTGTCGGCCATTACCGTGAGAAAAGCGCCGAAACCACCGAGGCCCCCGTGGAAGGAGAGAAGATCAAACGTCCTGTCTATCCGGAGGATTCGGGAAAATTCGAAAGTTATACCGAGAAGATACCGGGATCGGAGGTAACATTTTCCATGATCGCCGTTCCGGGGGGAACGTTCCTGATGGGCAGCTCCGCATCCGAGCAGGGGCGCCGCCCGGACGAGGGACCGCAGCACAGGGTGAAACTGAGCAGATTCTGGATTGGCGAGGCGGAGGTTTCCTGGAGGGAATTCGACCTCTATTACGCGAAAACCTCCACCGGGAGGAAAGCGGAAGGAGGGCAGCACACACTGTCGGATTCGGCCGGGTTTGACGCGATAACCGGTCCGACGCCGCCCTACGGCGCTCCCGACCAGGGATGGGGAAAAGGATCGCGCCCGGCAATAACCATGACCTGGTTTGCCGCTGTGAAATACTGCGAATGGCTCTCGAAAGTGACCGGGAAGAAATACCGTCTCCCCACGGAAGCGGAGTGGGAATATGCCTGCCGTGCTCGGAAACAGGAAGCCTACCCGTTTCCCGCCGATCTAAAAAAACTTTCGCGGAAATCTCTGAAAAACAGGCTGTTCGGCATCGATGACAGCCAGATAGGGAAGTATGCCTGGTTCGGAAGCAACAGCGATCTGAAAACCCAGCCTCCCTATACATGCGAGCCGAATCCCCTCGGGCTTTTCAATATGGCCGGGAATGTCCGTGAATTCTGCCTGGACTGGTATTCTCCCGATGCTTATACCTCAGACGCGAAAGACAGCCTCACGGTCGATCCGAGAGGCCCCGTTTCCGGAAAAGAGCATGTCGTCCGCGGGGGATCGTATCTGAGCGCTCCGGAAGACCTCCGCTCATCCGCCCGCGGCAGCACCGCCCATGACGCATGGATGGTGACCGATCCCCAGTCGCCGAAAAGCCTGTGGTGGTATTCCGATTCGAAGGAAGTCGGGTTCCGGGTGGTACGGGAGGCCGGAGATATTCTTCCCGAGTGAAAATAACCTGTTTCGGGCTTGGAAAAAACGTAGTATTTTCTTTATTTGTATAAGCTCATCCTTTGATATGTTGTTTAATCGGATTTTTCAAAGAAGTCCGGCGGGAGAGATGTCAATTTATCTGTGCGGTTGCGTATACACATCTTTTCGTTTTTCCAAGGAGGTTTTGATGAGAAATATTCCAGTAGTGAAAGCCGGTATTGTGGCGGTGAGCAGGGACTGCTTCCCCCTTGAATTGTCCCGGAAGCGCAGAAACAAGGTTATCGAAGAATGCCGTGCACAAAAAATTCCGGTCATCGGCTGCGACACCATCGTCGAGAACGAGCGGGATGTGCTTGTCGCCCTGGACGAAATCGATCAGAAAGGGATAAATGCTCTGGTGGTCTATCTGGGCAATTTCGGCCCGGAAGGCCCCCTCACCATGCTCGCCGAACGTTTCGGAGGGCCGGTGATGCTCGCCGGCGCATCCGAGGAATCGCAGAATGACCTTTTCGACGGAAGAGGCGACGCTTACTGCGGAATGCTGAACGCATCCTACAACTGCGGCCTTCGGTATGTAACGCCCTATCTCTCAGAATACCCTGTGGGAACGCCGCCGGAAGTCGCCAAAATGATCGGAGATTTCATTCCGGTCGCACGGGTGCTTCTGGGAATCTCGGCGCTCAAGATTTTCACCTTCGGCCCCCGTCCGCAGGATTTTCTCGCCTGCAATGCCCCGGTAAAGCCTCTCTATGACCTCGGAGTTGAGATCATGGAAAACAGCGAGCTCGACCTTTACGACCGGTTCCTTCAGGCGGAAAACGATCCCGGTATCGCCGACACGGTCCGTGAGATGACCGAGGAACTCGGCGGCGGCAACACCTATCCCGATCTGCTCCCCAAACTCGCACAGTTCGAGCGCGCACTGATCTCATTCGCCGAGGACAACCTGGGGGCGTCACGGTTCGGCATATTTGCAGACAAATGCTGGCCGGCGTTTGAAAAATATTTCGGATTCGTTCCCTGCTATGTCAATTCACGGCTGGCGAAACTGGGGATGCCGGTCGCCTGCGAAGTGGACATCTACGGCGCTTTGAGCGAATATATGATCTGTGCAGCCACCAACAGCCCGGTCACGCTTCTCGACATCAACAACACGGTGCCCGCCGATATGATCAGCGCCGCCGGCGCCCGTCTCAAAGGGTACACTCCGACCGATCTTTTCATGGGTTTCCATTGCGGAAACACCCCGTCATGCTGTCTTTCCGGCTGCTCTCTGAACTACCAGTACATCATGTACAAACTTCTGGAACCGCAAGCCCCTCCCAATATTACCCGCGGCTCGCTCGAAGGAGTTCTCCGCCCGGGGGATGTAACGATCTTCCGTCTGCAGTCGACAGCGGATGCGCAGCTTTGCTCGTATGCGGCTGAGGGCGAGGTTCTCGATATCGATCCGCGGTCATTCGGCGGAATCGGCGTTTTCGGTATCAAGGAAATGGGACGATTTTACCGTCATGTGCTGATAGAAAAGCATTATCCCCACCATACGGCGATAGGATTCGCCCATGCGGGGAAAACGCTCTTTAGCGCAGTGAAGATGCTTGGGATTGAGGATTTTTCGTTCAACCAGCCGCGCGGCCAGCTCTACAGGAGCGAAAACCCGTTTTAAAAGACAGCACCCTGAAATACAGCCCCCTAAATCCCCCGGAGGGGGACTTAAAAGATTGCTTTTCCGCTTTTAAGCCCTGTCCGGAGGGAAACGGGGAGAGGAAAATAATCATAACTGTTATATACTTTTGCTGTTTATGAACCGGAGCAATAACGTATGGACCTCAATCTGAAGCCATCGCACAAAGCAGTAAAGGATTACTACGCCGCCCTCCAGAAATTCACTTCGCTTGGTTACGAGCACGAGGGGGCGGTAAAAAACGCCTTTGCAAAACTCCTCCGTACGGCAGCGAAACAGTTCGGCTATACATTGATTGAGGAATACCCCTTTCGGAAAAACGGGCGTCAGCTTTCCATAGACGGCACCCTTATTGATGATTTCAAGCTTGCGCAGGGTTACTGGGAGGCGAAAGACACAAAGGACGACCTCGATGCTGAAATAAAAAAGAAATTCGAGACAGGGTATCCGCGCGATAACATCCTCTTTCAATCCCCTGACCGTATTGTCCTATTTCAGAATGGCGAGAGAATTTTCGACAAACAGGCTGACACCCCCGAATCCCTCATCGAGCCGCTCCACCTTTTTTTCTCATACCATCCGCCCGAATTTGAACACTGGAAACAGGCGGTTGATGAATTCAGCGGCAAGGTGCGTCAGATAGCCGAAGGACTTCTTCTTCTCATTGAGCAGGAAAGAAACACCAATACAGCTTTTGTCGCCGCGTATGCCGGTTTCATCGATCTTTGCCGACGCTCGATCAATCCGAATATCTCGGATAAAGCCATCGAGGAAATGCTTATCCAGCACCTTCTCACAATCCGCATTTTCAGTAAGATTTTCAATAATCCGGATTTCGCCACCAAAAACATTATAGCTCATGAAATAGAAAAGGTCATAGACGCGCTCACATCGCACCATTTCAGCCGGGGGGAATTTCTTAAAGAGCTTGACCCTTTTTATGTTGCCATCGAACGCGCCGCCGCAACCATTGACGATTACACCCGCAAACAGGACTTTCTCAACACCGTTTACGAAAAGTTCTTCCAGGGGTTTTCGGTTAAAGTCGCGGACACGCACGGCATTGTCTATACCCCTCAGCCGATTGTTGATTTTATGGTCAATTCGGTGGAGGACATACTCCAGCGCGAATTCGGACGCTCGCTCTCAGACGAAGGCGTTCATATTCTCGATCCCTTTGTTGGCACGGGCAATTTCATCATGCGCATCATGCGACAAATCAGGAAAACAGCCCTGCCGGACAAATACGACTCTGAACTCCACTGCAACGAGGTCATGCTCCTGCCTTACTATATCGCCTCGATGAATATCGAACACGCTTACTTTGAAATGACCGGGGAATACAAGCCCTTCGAGGGTATCTGCCTTGTGGACACTTTCGGACTGGCGGAACCTGAACAGCTCGATCTTTTCACTGAGAAAAATACCGAGCGGGTCGAACGCCAGAAAAAATCCCCCATTTTTGTCATCATCGGCAACCCGCCCTATAATGCCGGGCAGGTCAATGAGAACGACAATAACAAGAACCGGAAGTATCCGGTCATTAATAAAAGGATTAAGGATACATATATAAAGGATTCTTTAGCAACATTGCATACGCAATTGTATGATCCTTATGTTAAAGCAATACGCTGGGCGAGTGATAGAATTCGGGAAAAAAATGACGAAGGAATCGTTGCCTTTGTGTCAAACAATTCGTTCATCGATAGTATTTCTTACGATGGTGTCCGAAAACACTTAATGAAAGATTTTAAAACTATTTATATCTTGGATTTGGGTGGTAATGTCCGCAAGAACCCGAAACTTTCGGGCACGACGCACAATGTCTTTGGGATTCAGGTGGGTGTCAGCATAAACTTTTTCGTCAGAAAAAACGGGGCCACGGATACAAGAAATGGGAGAGTTTACTATGCCCGTGTTGATGAGTACTGGCGTAAAGAGCAGAAATACACCTTCTTAAACGAAAAGAACAAGTCCATTAATGTTTTATGGAAAGAACTTTTGCCCGATAAGAAATATAATTGGTTGACCGATGATATAAAAGATGATTTTGAAACGTTCTTGTCAATGGGAAAATGCGATTCAAAACGTTTAAAGGATTTTGATACGCATACATTTTTTACCACCATCAGCAACGGGGTAAAAACAAACCGTGATACTTGGGTGTATAATTTTTCCGTATCCGCGCTCGAAAGCAATATCAAAAAGATGATAACGGTTTATAATGACCACATATCGCGGTGGCATGGAAGCCCTCATAACCAGAATGTTGATGATTTTGTTGATAACAATGAGAATGAAATTAAGTGGAGCGGGGACTTAAAAACTTCATCTCATAAGAGGAAAAAAAGCTAAATTTGAAAGAGAAAAAATAAGACTCTCTCTTTATCGGCCCTTTATTAAATCATATTTGTTTTTCGATAGGATTATGAACAATAGTGTTTATCAAATCCCCCACATTTTCCCCACCCCGGAAACCGAACAGGAAAATAGAGTAATCTGTGCAACCGCCATTGGTAACAATAAACCTTTCTAATGTGTTTTGACAAATATTATACCCGATCTTCATTTAACTGGCGATACCCAGTGTTTCCCCTTCTACACTTACGATACGGATGGGACGAACCGCCGCGAGAACATAAGTGACTGGTCACTATGCGAGTTCAGGGCGCATTACGGCGATGAAACGATAACCAAGTGGGACATTTTTCATTATGTTTACGGAGTTCTGCATCATCCGGAATACAGGAACCGTTACGGTGCTAATCTGCGGATCGAGTTGCCGCGCGTGCCGTATTTAAAGGATTTCCGGGGATTTTCAGAGGCCGGGCAGCTTCTCGCGGAACTGCATGTGAACTACGAAAACCAGACGGAATATCCTCTCAGGGAGATAGAAACCCCCGGCAAATCCTTAGACTGGCGCGTGGAGAAGATGAAATTTTCAAAGGACAAAACGGCGGTAATTTATAATGATTTTCTGACACTTGCCGAAATCCCGCCGGAGACTTTCGATTACCGTCTGGGAAACCGTTCAGCACTGGAATGGATTGTTGACCAATACCGTGTTAAAACCGACCCACGCAGTGGCATAATAAGCGACCCAAACAACAATGACGACCGCTGGTATATAAGAAGACTGATTAAGATGATTGTCACGGTGAGCATCGAGACGGTGAAAATTGTGAAGGGATTGCCGGAATTTGAAATTTCAGCCCCCTAAATCCCCCAAAGGGGGACTTCCCCGGCAAAGATACTAAAGGTCTTTTGGTTACTACTGCTTTCACGCTGTTTTTCAGTCTTTTTAAGTCCCCCTCCGGGGGATTTAGGGGGCTGATTTTAAGGTGTACCATGATTTTCCGCAAAAAACTAAGCCCGCGATATGTCATTGAAATCGCCCGTAACCTCCGAACTGAAATGACAGAGACAGAAAAAATTCTCTGGTCTTGTATCAATAATAGACAACTCGACGGTTTACGATTCAGGAATCAACATCCCATAGGACGATATATCGCAGATTTTTACTGCCATGAGAAACAACTGATTATCGAGATTGATGGAGGCATCCATCGCGAACGAAAGGAATATGACGAAAACCGTGATTCCTATCTTGAAGCGGGCGGATATACAGTATTACGATTCGAGAACAGCGAAATACATCATCGTCTTGACTCTGTTTTAACCGTAATTCGAACGAAAGCGCTTGAAATCAACCGAAAAAAATCCTGAAGTCCCCCTCCGGGGGATTTAGGGGGCTGCCTTCCAATTGATGCTATACGTATTTGTTGAATAATAAGTCGTAAGAATATTACTTAAGTTTGTGAATAATCGGCGGATTCCGTGGCTGCCTCTATTTTATCGGCTGGCCGGTTTCAAAATCGAACAGAGTGTTGCGTTTCAGATCTGCGACAGCAAGCTGGTAGGAGATGTATGCTCCCAGGTAGGCCATTTTTGCATTGTTGAGACGGTTACGGTCCTGCGCGAGATCGTCCGCCTTGATTTCTCCAATATTGAACCGTTCGAGAGAGATATCGTAGCTTTTCTGGGCGACTTCCTGCCTCTTTTGAAGAATCTTCAAACGGCTCTCGGCGTCTCTTACCCTGCTGATGGAATCTTTGATTCCTCGTTCGATAGTTCTTTTCGTATCTTCCAGACGGAGCTGGGTATTTTTTAGCTGGGCATTAGCGCTCTCCACTTTTGCCGCATTCACTCCCCAGTCCCAGACGGGAACGTTCAGGGTAAAGGTCACACCACGGTTCCTCGGGCGGCGCTGCAAGTCATCCCAGCTTGAGTTCAATAATTCCCCGGGACTGGAATCATACGACATGGTCGGGTCGCTCACACCGGTAAAATCATAAAATGCCGAAAGCTGGCCGTTTATCTGATTGTTCGAAGCGATATCACGGATATTCATCTTTCCCTGTTCGATGGAAATTTCCCCTTCACGAATTTCCGAGCGGTTTTTGAGACCCTCGGCAACAGCCTTCTCTGCGTCAATATCAAAATGGGTAATGATCAAATCCGCTTTTACCGTGATATCTTCCCTGGAATCAAGGCCGACAAGTTGTTTAAAGCTTTCTTTCTGACGCTCCAGAGAAGCCTGGCTGGAAATGAGATTGTCGCTGGCTTCGGCCAGGTCAACTTCCATCTGGAGAGCCTCGACCTCGGGGATCAGTCCGGCCTGGAATTTCAGTTTGGAGGTTTCGTAGGCTTTCTGCTGCTGGTCAAAGGTTTCTTTGGTAATTTCACCTGTGCGGATATCATTATAAAGCTCATAGAAAGATGCAGTAACGTTATAGATAACATCAAGCTGCTGGCGGGTTCTCTGACGGAATGTCTGCTCATAGCCAAGCTGAGCGTTTTTCAAATTCAACTGGATTCTGTTCAGGGTAAAGAGAGGCTGATTGAGCTGCACCCGGAACGAAGACAAAAAATCAGCCCGTTTCAATGTATTATCACTCGTGGTCAGATAGGTGGAAACGTTTGAATGGGTAAGGTTCGATGTAAACGTGATAGTTCCGTCTGTGGGGAGCGGTTGTTTGACTGTCAATCCGCCGTGATACTGCATGGAACCGGTACTGTTGTATACCGGAAGAGAATTTGCCACCTGCACCGACGATACCTGTTCCGACCAGATAGGGGAATCAAGCGCCATTTTGATATTCGTCCGGAAACTGTTTCTGGCGGAAATGAGATTCTGTTCAGCCTGAACCAGCTGCAAGCGGAGTTGTTTCATGCTGTAGCTCTTTTCCAGAGCGATATCGATGGCATCCTGCAAAGTAAGCGCTTTTTGAGCAAATGCCCCCGAAACAACTACCTGAAAGAAAAACAATCCTGCCATTGCCGCTTTAACTACAAATGACCCGCAGCGCGCGGTTATATGAAAACCCATGCAAAGAACCTCCTGACTACTTTTTACCGATCTGCCTTCAGCTTTTTATCTATTCTGCTGTTTACCTTATTCATATCGCAGGGCTTCGATCGGTTCTTTCATCGCCGCCCGTTTGGCAGGATAATATCCAAATATTACCCCTACTGCAACCGAAACCCAGAAAGCCAGAAATATCGATTGGATCGAAACTATAGTCCGCCAGTGTGCGTAAACGGCTATAACCTTTGTCATGCCGAAACCGAGGAAAATTCCAATGACCCCTCCGGTAAAGCTCAGCACTACCGCTTCAAGAAGAAACTGACCGAGAATATCGCGGCGGGTTGCGCCGACCGCTCTGCGGATTCCGATTTCACGGGTCCTTTCCAGCACGGTGGCGAGCATGATATTCATAATGCCGATTCCCCCGACCAAAAGCGATATGCCTGCAATAGCGCCCATAACGATATTGAATATCCGTTGTGTCTGCTGGCTCTGACGAAGGAGCGCCTCAGGAATGGTTATCTCGAAATCCTTGACCTGATTGTGACGGCGCAGCATGGTGTTCCGAACAATGTTCGCCGCTTCCTGGATACGGTTTGGATCGTTCACCCGGGCGGTAAATCGGGTGATCTCGCTCTCGAACTGCTGTTTGGGATAGCGTTTCAACATGGAGGTTATGGGAATATACACGTATTTATTCATATCGCGGACCATGATATCCGTTTTTTGCCCGCCGGTGGAAACAGCCTTGTCTTCCATCATGCCGATCACCGTATACCATTGGTCGCCTATCTTTACTTTTTGTCCGACCGGATCACGGAAGTAAAAAAGGTCGCGTTTTATCCCGCTTCCCAGAGCGCACACCCGCCGTGATTCCTCGACATCCTGATAGTTGAAAAAAGCGCCGTCACGTGGAACATAGTTCATTACGACGCCATATTCGGGCGTGGTTCCTATAACCGTGGTTTTGACAAGCTCGTTCTTATGACGGACCTCAAGCTGCATCTCCTTCTCGGGAACGGTCATTTCTATCAGCGGATTCAATTCCTGAACGGCGCGGGCATCAGTCCAGAAGAGTCCGCTCGAAAGGCTGGACCTTCCCAGCCCCGTTTCCATATCGGTAACGGGCACATCCTGGATAATTATATTATGCATACCCATAAGCTGTATCTGTTCGAGGGCCTGACGTTTCGCGCCTTCACCGATGGAAAGCATGGCAATCACCGCGCCCACCCCGAAGATGATTCCGAGCATGGTCAAAAGCGACCTGAGCATATGGCTCCGGATTCCTTCAAGCCCTATGACTAAACTTTCTCTGTAATTCATGAACTCAACTCTCCGTGGAGCGGAACATACTTTTCGTAATACGTGAATTCATCTGCATCAATGACGGTCACCCTGAGAACGGTTCTGCTGGGAACCCTGCGAACCGCCGGAACCGTTTTTCACTTTCGGCGGCTCCTTCCCCAAATCCTCGAGACGGATGGTTGGATCCCGGAGCGCAACCTCCATTCCGGGCGCCAGACCATTTTCGATGATCACATAATCGCTGTTTTTCGAGCCGATTTTAACCGGCCGCTGCTCGAAACCGCCTTTTTTAATATACACGACAGTCGTGTCCGCTTTCTCGAACACAGCTTCGAGCGGCACGGAGATGACATTGGGAATTTTCCCGGTGATGATATTACACTGGGCGGTCATTCCCGGTTTCAGCCGCAGATCGGAAGCGTTGATGATAACCTCGACGTCAAAGACCTTTACTTCCGAATCGCCTTCACGGCGGGCGAGCGTTGCAACACTTGAAACCTTGCCGTTGAATATGGGCCCGTGAAGGGCATCGAGGCTGACCGTTACCGACTGCCCTTTGCTGACACGGCTGATATCGACCTCGTTCACCTTTGTTTTAACTTTCATCTCCGAAAGATCGGGAATAGCGATCAGTTCCTGACCCGCATAGGGTGAATCCCCTACTTTCACCTTGGCTCTTCCCTGAGACCCCCAGATTTCCCGAAGGACGACAAGACCGGATTTCGGAGACCGCATGGTCAGCTCCCCAAGACCGCCCTGCGCCTGTTTCAATCGCGCTTTCGCCTGTGTCACCCGCAGCTCGGCGCGGGCAACCGAAGCCTTGTCGATGATTTTCTGGGACTCTATCTTCTGTTTTGCCTGGGCAAGAGACAGTTCGGATTTTTTAAAGGTGAGCTCCATTTCACGACGTTTGGCCTGGGCTTCATACTTGGCAAGTTCGTAGCTCAGTTTATCCTGCTCGAATGTATATTGCTGAACCTGAAATGAATTTTCCAGCTGCTTCATGTTCGATTCGATGCTGGCATTGTTGCTCGCAAAATCCGCTTCGGCCTGAGCAAGCTCGTTCTGACGGTCCGTGACATTTTTCTGGGCGTCGGTTGTATCGAACTGGATAAGGAAATCCCCTTCCTTGACCATGGTGCCGTCCGGCACGATATCGATAACTCTCGTATTCCCGTACATCCGCACAGGAACGGTAACCGAAACCGACCGGGTTGCATCGAGTTCTCCGCTCTGGTTGATGTCGATGACAAAATCCCCGCGCTGAACCTTGTAGGTGGCAATCTTGGGATCGCTGTGGGCGATCTTGAAGTAAATACCGGCGGCCACCAGAGCAGCCAGGACTATCGAGCCTGCAATAATGTATCTCTTTTTAAATTTTCTGAAATCCGGAAATTTCATGTTCGCCTCTCGAAGCAAAACGTATTATGAAAAAGATTTTATCATATGAAAATCTTCTATTATTCTCCCGCAAAGTCACGAAAAAGGTCTTCGTTCACGCCGTGCGGCAGCACTATCCCGCACCTATTTCCCCTGAAATTTGTGGGTTTCCGGGGTAAATGAGCTGTCGGGACTGGCTTTCAGTTTAGCCAGTTCCTGTGCGCGGCGTTCCATCTCCGCGGCTCTTCCGAGGGAATAGAACTCCGGCGAGGGGGAAAGCCATGCGATCTCATCCCCTTCCTTGAGACCTTTCCGAATTACCACGAACCGGTCGTTTCGTTTACCCAATTCCACAGGCACCGGCTT
>JBAYHX010000002.1:0-29881 GCA_041665965.1 Candidatus Latescibacterota bacterium | reverse complement strand
TCGGTTTGATGGCGAAAACGCCCCTCCCGCGGTCGATTCCGCTCACATTCCCGAAGGTATAGATAACAAGACCTCTGCGCTGGAGTTCCACGTTCGACTCACAGACTTTTTTTTTCAATATCTCGAATCCGCTCATGTGTTCTCTTTCAGAATCTTTATTTAGACAGGATTTACAAGATTAATAAGATTCAAGAATCTTTTCCCAATTTGTTTTGAAAATCTATGAAATATGAATGTATCGTACTGAGATCATGTAAATCTTGTTAATCCTGTCTAATGTTTTTTCTGTCTTCTATTCTCTTGCCATAGCTTTTTTTTCAATGAATTCCCCAAGACAGCTATACCTTGTATAGAGTTTTGAATAGATTTCTGCATGTAAAGTATTGGGGACATACTCACGCTCGAAACCGGCCTCCATGTGCTCGATCGCTTCCTCTACAGTTTCATACTCTCCTGCGGCGACAGCGGCGAACATTGCTGCGCCGAGCGCGCAGGTCTGTTCGGAACGGGCGACTTTGATGGGACGGTTGTGGACATTCGCCAGAGTCTGCATGACAAACGGCGATTTTTTTGCAACACCGCCCAGCGCGATGATTTGTTTGATGGGAACGCCCTCGGACTCGAACCGTTCTACGATTTTCCGGGAACCGAATGCAGTCGATTCGACCAATGCACGGAAAATTACCGGCGCGCTGCAGCCCAGATTCAGCCCGGTAACAGCGCCTTTGAGTGCCTGATTCGCATCGGGGGTTCTCCTGCCGTTCATCCAGTCGAGAGCCACCGCGCCCGATTCTTCGAGCGGGGTTTTTTCCGCCGCGGCGGACAGGGCGGGAATGAGACGTTCGGCAATATCTTCGCTGTTCGGCGACAATCCCGGAAGATTCCTCACCGGCCAGAGGATGACATCCCTGAACCAGGCATAAATGTCGCCGAAACCCGACTGCCCGGCTTCCATTCCCAGCATCCCGGGGATTACGGAGCCGTCGACCTGTCCGCAAATTCCCCGCACAAGTTTGTTTCCCATCTCTTCCATCGGGGCTACCAGAATATCGCAGGTGGAAGTCCCGATTACTTTGGAGAGCTGGTACGGCCGTATTCCGCCCCCGACAGCCCCCATGTGGGCATCGAAAGCTCCAACACCGACCGGTATGCGCTCCTTGAGTCCCAGACGGTCTGACCATTCCGGGGAAAGGGTTCCCGCCACGAAATCAGAAGTGAATGTCTCAGCGTAAAGTCTCTCCCGCAAACCCGAAAGAAGAGGATCGAGACTGGTGAGGAACTCCTCCGAGGGCAGTCCTCCCCATGACTCATGCCACATGGCCTTGTGCCCTGCGGCGCAGCGGCTTCGACGAATGGTCAGCGGGTCGGTCTGCCCGGTGAGCAGGGCGGTAACCCAGTCGCAGTGCTCCATCCAGGAAAACGCCGCTTCCCTGATTCTCCGGTCTTCTCTCAAAACATGAAGGATTTTTGCCCAGAACCATTCCGAGGAGTAAATTCCACCCTCGTACATGGTAAAATCCGTGCCGCCCCATGTATGGGCGACCCGGTTGATTTCTTCAGCTTCGGCGACAGATGTATGATCTTTCCATAATACGAACATGGCGTTGGGATTGTTTTCGAATTCCGGAAGCAGCGCCAGCGGAGTTCCCGTGCGGTCCACCGGTCCGGGTGTGGAGCCGGTGGTATCCACCGAGATCCCCTTTATCAGATGATAAATGTCGGAAGGCGCTTTTTTCAATGCTTCCCGCAAACTCTGCTCCAGACTTTCGATATGATCTTTCGGGTGCTGACGGAACCGGTTTTTTGAAGGGTCGCAGTACAAGCCTTCCCTCCATCGGGGGAAAGATGAAACCGAAGCGGCCACTTCTTCTCCGGTTTGAACATCCACTATGAGTGTTCGCACGGAATCGGTTCCGAAATCGATCCCTATGACATAACCGTGATTTTCCATCGTTTTAAAATCCTCCGGCGGTGGAAATACATATCTTCAATTTTAGTCTTTTGTCAATTACGTTTTCATAACTACGAATTTCTGATTGAAATATAATATCACTGTTATAAAAAAAGGATTATTTTATCGCCCTTTATAGTAAATCCAGATAGGTGGGAAATACTGTTCAAGAGATTGTCTCATTTGGAAAAGACAGGGAGATGGTTTGTGAGCCGGACAAGATGCTTTGAAAAATTGTTGTTGATTTAATTCAGATAATTGTTGATTATTATTCGATTCTTGTGAAATATTTTTAAAACAATTTTCAAAAGGTCAAAGGAAATGACAGATAAGATAGAAAAGAATAGTGCTGATAAAGAAAAATATCACAGGGTATTATCCGAAGTCACGTCTATTAATCATGAAATCAATAATCACCTGACGACGATCATAGGGAACCTTGATCTCATTCTCTTGACAAATCCCGATCTTAATCCCTCTGTGAAAAGTAAATTATCTACAGTTCTCGAGAAATCCCACTGTATAGCTGAAATCAATAAAAAGCTCCGTTCTTTACTATAAATGGGATAGTGATGATAAAATCGGATTATCAATAGTGGTCATTATCAGGTAAAGTTTTTAACCGGATTTCCGAAAATTGATGCTGATTCCGAGATGCTGAAAAAATCTTCACATTTTCAGGAGGAACTTCATGCAGACCCAACATCTCGCAGTAGTGCTGATAATGGCTCTGTTTCTTGGAGGGGCTTCCGTTTTCCCCGGTGAAACTCCAAACGCCGCCTCACGGGTTTTTCCCGGCGCGGACGGAAAACTCGTTTACACCGCGGACAAAAATGGCAACACCATTCCTGATTTTTCCCATGCTGGATACATGGAAGGCGGGGTTGCCATCCCTTACATCCCTGCGGTTGATACAGTATGGGCTGTTCAGGGGGATTCTTCTCCGGTAATACAGGCGGCCATTGACCGGATCTCGGCTCTCCAACTGGACAAACATGGATTTCGTGGAGCGGTGCAGCTCATGCGCGGAAATTACGAACTTTCCATGCCTCTGAGTATTAAATCTTCCGGTATTGTTCTTCGCGGAAGCGGTATGGGCAGCGACGGCACTGTTCTTTTTGGTGTTGGCGTGCTTGAGGCAGGATATTCGAATGCTGATGCTGCCAACCTCGTTGAAGTTAGCGGAACAGCTTCATGGGAAAAGGACGAGTCGACAGCGGTTGACATCGTGGATGAGTATGTCCCCGTTGGAGCACGGAGTTTCCATGTTGCATCGGCAAAAGGATTCAAAGCGGGCGATACTGTACTGGTTTGCCGCCAGGGGAATCAGGAGTGGATCCACGAGATCGGAGATGACCTTGAAAACAAGGAATGGCGTTGGAAGCCTTTCACTATAGAGTACGACCGTGTCATCACCGCCATCAACGGGAACACTGTTGAGGTGGATGCGCCGGTCATGACCGCGATCGAAACACGATGGGGAGGCGGCAGACTGGTAAGATACAAAGATCCCGGCCGTATTTCGAACGTAGGCATCGAAAACCTTTGCGGCATGTCTGATTATGACAGGAATGTCCGTACGACCGAATATTCGAATATGGACCGTTCCCCATATTTAGGCGAAGAATACTATTCGGATGAGAAACACTACTGGACATTCATCAATATAGACAACGCAAAAAACGTCTGGGTAAGGAACGTAAGCGCGTTTCATTTTGCTAAAAGCCTCGCTTCGGTTCACCCGGGAGCCAAATGGGTCACCATCCAGGATTGCGAATCATGGGATCCTGTTTCGATCTGCGGTGGTGGAAGACGGTTCATCTATCAGCTTTCCGGGCAGCTTTCTCTTGTGCAGCGATGCATTTCGGACAAAGGACGTCATTCATTTGTTCTCGGTGGATGGCAGGCGTGTGGGAATGTATTTCTCGACTGCACTGCGACTATTCCTTATAGCTCTAGTGAACCTCATGTACAATGGGTGAATGGCACTCTTTACGACAATGTGAAAGCGCCGCTTACCGCCCGCTGGTGGAAAGATATTAGCATTGGATGGGCTGGCGCCAATACGGTTTTCTGGAACTGTGAGGGACAGTTTCTCATCCAGAAGCCGCCGACTGCTCAGAATTTCGCATTCGGGCATAGTGGCATACATGCCACTATCTTTAATACATACTTCCAGGATCTGACCAAACCAAACGGTTTCATAGAATCCTGGGATCGGCATGTCACCCCGAGGAGCCTTTATCTGGCGCAGCTTTACGATCGTCTCGGAGAAAAGGCGCTGAGAAACACCGGGTATTGAACCCGTTCTCTCTTACTTTGTACATAATAATGTTATTATCCGGGGGCAGAAGATATAAGTTTCAAGCTTCTGTTATCTTGAGGTTTACCGCAATTTTTTTCTTGCCGTAGCAGCTTCTTCAGACTTTGGGAATTTTTTTATCAGAAGCCTGAGTGCAGCGATCCCGTCTTTCTTATTGTCATTTTCAATCTGTGCAAATCCCATTTTGAGATAAGCTGCGGGCACTTTCGGAGATTCAGGATAATTCTTGATCACTTTCTCATAGTCGCTTATCGCAAGGTCATATTTTTTCTGCGCATAATCCGATTCGCCAAGCCAGAACTGGGCGTTCCCGGCAAGATTATGATCCGGAAACTGAAGGAGGAATGCGACAAATCTGTTGGTTGCCATCTCATAATCTTTGTTCTGAAAATCTTTCATCCCGTTATCATAGATCTCCTGCGGATTCACTTTATCCTGCGGAGACAGGGGAGAATAAGGCTGCTGGCCGGAAGGAGAATTTCCGGTTTTGGAACTGTCGGCCGGGGCTGCTGATTTTGCCGGAGGCGGTTCGACACCTCCATAGAGCTGAATGGCTTTGAGCGTGCGGTTCAATTCATTAAGCTGATAATTGATATTTTCCATCTGTGCTGTCAGGGAGGAGAGATTCTGATGCTGACTGTCCGATTGGGTCCCGACAAGAGCACGGATTCCCAAAAGAAATTTGTTCTGCTCTTGTGTAAGGCTGTCTATTGTTGCAACAGCAGCTTGAAGGGTGACAAGACGGGATTCCTGTCTTTTGTTTTGTTCCATTGATTCGTTGTGCAGGGCAAGGACATATTTTTTTGTGGCGCATGACTGAAAAAGGAAAATAACAACTCCGCCCAGCAGCAACAACATGAATACTTTCTTAAAAGAATCCCGTCTTGCCATAGTAATAACAACCCTTATATCGAGCTTTTTAGCGGTTGGTTATAGCAAAATCAACCCGGCGGTTCTTTGCCCAGGCAGATTCACTGTGACCGGGATCGACAGGACGCTCTTCGCCGTAGGAAACAGTGGTTATGCGGCTGTCGGAAATGCCATAGTTGACAAGGTAACTTTTTACAGAATCAGCACGACGCTGACCAAGGGCGAGGTTGTATTCAACCGTACCGCGCTCGTCACAGTTCCCTTCCAGACGAACGGTAATGGTCTTCCACTGATTAAGAAGATTGCCGTCAGTGTTTAGTGTACCGGTCTGGTCGGCTCTGATATCCGATTTATCGAGATCAAAGTAGACTGTGGTAAAAGCCAGATTACTGGGAGGCTGAGGTGCTTCTTCAACCTTCTTTGGAGGTTCCGGAATAACCGGAGCGGGAGCGGGAGCAGGAGCCGGTTTAGGCTCTTCTTTCGCCACTACAGGCGCCGGAGCTGGTGGAACCGGTTTCTTTCCGCAGCCGTTCAAACTGGTAAGAGAAACTGCTAATCCCAAGGCTAAAACCAGGAGCAATTTACTTTTGCACATTTCTACACCCTTTCTGAAAATTTGATTTTTTACCTTACCGCTTCGGAGAGACCCGTATATCATCTCCAGATGCGGCAGGCGACCACGACGGTGAAAAAGAATTACCATCATTCGTAAGGGGACGAACTCCTGAACCGTCCCAGTTCATGATAAACACATTTTTACCTCCCAGGCGGGTGGATGAAAAAACGATTCTGAGCCCATCTGGCGACCACTTAGGATTCTCATTGGATCCCTCACCCATGGTGAGCATAACCACATCTGATCCGGTGGGAGAGGATGATGCTATGTCAAAAGAGTTCCCATTCATCAAAACAAAAACAATCCTGTCTCCCCTCGGCGACCAGTTTGGGGAGTCCTCATAAGAATTCTGGCTGGCGGTCAGACGATGGATGTTGGAACCATCGCCGTTCATGACATATACCAGGGGACTGCCTGTCCGATCGGATTGGAACGCAAGCTGAGCCGCATCCGGCGACCAGGTAGGCGATATTTCTATTGCCTGGTTATTTGTCAATCTTTTTACCGCAGTACCATTTGCCTTGCAGGTATATATTTCGGTGTTGCCGTCACGGTTCGATGAAAAAGCCATCAAATCCGGATTAGCCGGACACCATGAGGGAGATGTGTTCAATCCTCCCCACCGTGAAACATTCAGAGACCGGCCTGTGCCGATATTGATGACATTGAGCCCCCAGTTTGCGCCGTTGAATGAAGAATATGCTATACGCTGACCATCCGGCGACCAGTTTGGGGATAAATTGATAGTTTTAGAAAAGGTAAGTTGATGCATATTGCTGCCATCGGCATCAATAAGAAAAATCTCCTTTCCACTTTTTGACTCAGATATATACGCGATCTGTGAAGCAAAACTGCCCTGTAAACCGGTAAAGAGTTTTATCATATCATCAACAATGACATGAGCGGTATACGATGGCCGTTTATTATCGATCAAATATACTGCATCAAGTTTTACCAGCGTTGTTTTAAGATCGTACAGCTTTACCGCAACTGAATTCATCAGCCCGTCTGTCGAACCGGAAAGATAATAATCCGCGCCGGCAGCACTCCACCTTTGGAAAGGCGATCGATTGAGGGCGGCAATGCTATCGGAAAGAGACTTTGTCTGGAACAGCCCGCTGCCGTTGAGATCCTCGTTCAGTGTCGCCCGTACTGCGTTTATCGGCGAGGAAGGGTCAGACGAGGTGAAACCGTCGACTCCCACTCCAATCTTGCCTGATGAAGAACCTGCACGGATTTGAAGATATAATTCTCCGGTTTGAGCTGACGATTCCGTAAAAATAAATAATAACGATAGTATACAAAGAAAAATAATATTATACAACCAAAACCGAAAAGTATATAAAATAAAATTCATAATAACCTGCAAATAAGTAATGTTAATAACTGAATGTCAAATAAATCCCTAGATAATTTCCGGAATAGCTGTCCGGGAGCGGAGAAAAAGGCGCACTTTTAACGACAGCTTCATAAGCAGTTGCGTCGAAATTCATATGCTTCGAACGTTCTTTCACCTGCACAAGCTTCACCGTCCCATCCCTGAAGATTCGAAAATAAACCACCGCTTTGATATTCGAATCATTCAGCGATGGATACCGCCAGTTGCTCCGGATTTTCTGCACAAGCGCATATAGATATTCACTGTCGGTGAATAATTGTTCTGTATTAACGTCCTTGGGAATATCCTTGCCTTTATTTTTCCCCGGCGCCCCTGTCGATGTCCCCTTTTCCGTTACGGCTTCGGCGCGTTTTACCGTCTGAACTTTTTTAGTTTTCGTCGGTTTCGGGAGTGCTTTTTCAGGCTTGATGTTAGCCTGGGGGACTTTTGGTTTCGGTTCGCCGACCTCAGCGGACTGCGCAAGAAGCTGGGAGATAGACTGTGCAGGGATGGTCTGGATGCTGACCACGGTAACAGGTTTAAATGTTTTCGGACCCAGCATGGATGGCAAAATCAATAACCCGAGAACCAGAGCATGACCTACTGCCGAAATTATAATGTCTCGCCACATATTCAAACACCCGGAGCGGGATTATTTTTTTGTGATTTCATCCTCTACCACGATGCCAAGATTTTCTCCCCCTGCTTTTTTTACATATCCGATTATATCTGTAACCTTTCCATACAGGACATCCTTGTCACCCCGTATGTATACCGGTTCTCCCGAATGTGATTTCAAAATCTCAGGGAATTTTTTGGAAAAATCACCAGCGGCAATTTTATTATGATCAATATACACACTACCATCTTTAGTAATCGAAACCACAATGCCTTCGGAAATGTTTGTTTTTGTCGCTTTCGCCGAAGGCAAATCCAGATCGATCCAGTTCTGCATGGATGGAGCGGCTATCATAAAAATAACAAGGAGTACCATCATTACATCGATAAGGTTGATGAAATTAACTTCAGGCTTTGTCGATCTCCGCACAATCATCAACTCACCCCTTCTTGAACAGAGACAGTACATACTCGCTGATACGGTCAAGACGGTCGAGCGATTGATTGATATATCCGGAGAGCAGATTATGCCCGGCCATTGCCGGTATAGCCACCAGTAATCCGCCGATTGTGGTAATCAGCGCCTCGGCAATGCCAGGAGCAACAGTGGCTATGTTTGCAGAACCTTTTTCTCCGATGCTTATAAAGGAATACATAACGCCCCATACAGTTCCAAGAAGACCGAGAAGGGGGCTGACGCCTGCTGCAGTGGCAAGAAGACCCATTCCCTGCTGAAGGCTGGCCGTCTCGCTCATTACGGTGCTGTTCATTGTGCTTTCCGGCGAAAGAAACTGTTTGCCCTGAATTACAGAACGAACCATCTTAAGTATAAGCATAGGAATGGCTTTTGCTTTCCCTGTGCTGTGATGAATACAACTGGTTTCCAGAGCCGCCAGATCCGGCTGGTCTGATAACGAGAGCAAAAACCGGGAAATCTCAGTTTTATAGCTTCGCACATAAAAGTATTTATGAATCATTATAGCCCAGGATATAACAGAAAATCCCAGAAGTACCAGAAGAACGCATTTTGTAAAAAAAGACGCGCTTATTATCAGATTATATACTGAAATTTCCATGAATACGCTCGATTCCCCTTTCTTATAATTTTCTTTGCACATTATATTATAAACAATAATTTTTCGTACGGCAATACTTTCCGGTCTGTTTTTCCTTCACCGGCATTATTCACAGACATTAGTATACATGGCAGGCTGAAATATAGAGTCGGATGGATGAGCAAAAAAGTAAAATACTTGAAAAAAGATTGAGAAAGAGAAAAAACGATTTGTTATATTTGCTTTTAGTATACCTGATTTCACGGTGAGATTATTCTGTTGAGAGTTCATGAAAATATTTTTTCAACTCTTTCGAAAGGTAATGATATGAAAGATATGCTGGGATTTATCGGTCTGGGAATAATGGGGAAACCCATGGCAAAAAATCTCATTAAAGCCGGATTTTCTCTTGTTGTTTATGACGTAAATCAAGCGCCGGTCGCGGAACTGGTTTCTCTGGGAGCCATTGCAGTCTCCTCTCCTGCGGAAGTGGCGGCGAGAACGGAAAAAATTATTACCATGCTCCCCGACGGTCCTGATGTCGAAGCTGTGGTTTCGGGCGCGAATGGCATTCTTGTGGCCGCCGGATCAAAAACGGTGCTTATCGACATGAGCAGCATTTCCCCTACGATCAGCAAACGCATAGCCGGGATGCTTGCCGCAAAAGGCGCACGTACTCTCGATGCCCCGGTAAGTGGCGGTGAACCGGGAGCGATCAACGCCCAACTCGCCATCATGGTCGGCGGCCCCGATGACCTGTTCAACGAAGCCAAACCCATTTTTGAGGCTCTTGGTAAAAGCGCGGTTCTTGTCGGGGATACCGGCGCCGGACAGATTACAAAACTTGTAAACCAGATTCTCGTTGCCATCCACCTGGAAGCTATGGGTGAGGCGCTTCTTCTCGCATCAAAAGCGGATGTGGACCCTTTGAAAGTGTACGAAGCCATCAAAGGCGGCCTTGCCGGTTCGAATGTTCTTAATGCCAAGGTTCCGCTGGTGCTTGCCCGAAATTTCAAACCGGGATTCAAAATCCGCCTTCACCAGAAAGATCTGAAAAATGCCCTTGAAGCCGCGGATAGTCTTGATCTCGATCTGCCGGTAACAGCTATGGTTCAGGATATGATAACCACCCTAGTCCGTGAGGGAAAGGGCGAGGAAGACCACGGCGGCATTTTGCAGGTTCTGGAAGAAATGAACGGAGTGCAGATCCGTCAGAAGTAACCACGAATAACTTCTGGATTGATGATATAGTGCGAATTCAAAAGTATTGTAAGATATGTACAATATTTTCTGGTGTTATTAAACCTCACCCCCTGTTACCCTCTCCTGTTCAAGAGAGGGTGGCTGAAGGCCGGGTGAGGTTTTTGTCAATTCATAGAGCATTCTAAATCCTGTTTGCCGAATCATTAGTACACTGTAAACACCGCTTCCGACCGGCAGCCTGAAGCTGCATCCCGTGCTTTCAGCGACCATTTGCCTTCCCTGTCGTTCATGGCAAAGGGTACTTTCACTTCGGCCTTTCCGTCTTTTGCGAGAATATTCATACTGTAGCAGGGTTTGAGAGTCCCCTGTGGATCGTAAATGTCTAAATGAACGACATGCAGTCCCGGTTTCCCTCCTTCCGTTTTAACCGTGAAAGAGACCGGGAGATACGCTCCTTTTGAAATCCTGGCCGGCGTCTTGACCGTAATACCTTCGACACGGTATGGCAGGAGCGAGAAAAGGAGCGCCCGCGCCGGATATATCGTTTCCGTCAATCTGTCGGTTTTCCCGTAATATTTCCCATTCCTTGCATTATACACATACCGGACAGACGGGAGTTTGATCTCCGCTGTTTGTGGAGCGAGGTCATCCGTCCTGTGGCTCCTGATTACGCCGAGATATTGGCTGCCGCCCTCGGAAAATATCATCGTTTCGGTTGCTTTCATTTCCCCCGAACCTGCTTCTATAGTTACACGGGGCTCGATACCGGCAATACGCAGAGACGATCTGATAAGCTCCCTGAGACCGTCAACTTCCCCCTTTTCCCGCAATGTTCCCTGAGGAGGAAGAGCATACACAAGGGGAATGGGCTGCGTTCCCAAATAATCGGTCAGGTCGAAATTGAAAAGTACAGCGCTCCCCCTGCCGTACTTATTGATGATGACAGCGGGGACATTGTCAACCGACGAAACGGCTTTTCCGCCAGCAGCAGTTATCGCCCCGTCCAGAGATCTTTTCGGGATGGAAAAATTTTCCTGCCTGCCGCCGATTACTCCTGAAACAGCGAGATCAGAGGGATCAGTCCTTGCGCCGGTTGCCCGTCCGATCCCGAAAATGTCATCGAGCACACCTTTTTCGGAAGGATTTCCGGAATTACCATAAAATCCCGGCCGTACATCCGCTATGAGAAGCCCTCCGTTTTCCACAAATTTCCTGATCGAATATTCTTCTTTTTCTGTGATGACCTGCGAGCAGGGAAGGACAAGAGCTTTATACTTTCCGGAATTCAGAATTCCATCCTCGATCTGAGGAACAGCAACAAAATCATACTGAAACCCGGAATCTTCGAGGAGAGCGGCAATATTCTGCTGCGCAAAGGGAACAAACGACATGGTGTTGTCGAGACTCGACGAATGGACACTGGCGGGAGAGTAATGGACAGCGATACCGTCATTGATCCGTTGCGAATTCATGATAAGTTTCCCGATGCCGGATTTTAATTCCTCTATTTCTTCCAGCGCCCATTTGAAATGGAAAGATGGAGTAAGGTCGGGGGCAAGCGCCGTCATGATATCCCCTGAATTTGTAATATTATAGGGCATCCAGTACCAGCAGCTGTTCATACCATGCAGAAGCATGAGCCAGGGGTAGTGACGCTGATGATTTTCCGACCGGTGCGCCCAGTATGAGCCGAGCCAGATTCCGGTCAGGGCGTCTTTTCTTCCAAATGATCGGAGAAGTTCACGCTGCTCATCCTGATCATAGATATTCTGGACAGTGTTCATGGAAAAGAGCGTGTAAAAGTTGTATCCGTGAAAAGAGTTTTGAACGTTCGTTCCATCAAAACCCACCCTTGCAGAGGGATCGATTTCACGGATTGCCTCGCCGCCAAGCCGGTGAATTACCGCAAAGGAATGTTCCATATGCTCACGGTGGTCGATCCACCGGGCATACTGTCCGGTGCGGAGGGCCTCGGCCTGGAGTATCGGTGTAACTTCTTTCCACGAGGGGAAACTGGTTTTCCACACGCTGTTGAGTTTTTCAAGCGAGCGATACTTAATTTTGAGAAATGTACGGAAACTATCCTGACACGCCGGGTGAAAATCCAGGTCTATTCCGCGAATATAGGAAAAAGCATCGTCAAGGTTATTTTCGTCCCCGAGCGTATATCCAACCGGCGAAAAATCTTTTGCCAGTATCGCAGCTTCCTGCAGTTTATCATGTTCCTTTTTGAGGTATTCGGGATCAGAAAACGATGGATTCCGAACCGGGGCAGGATCGACAGGATCGAATTTTGAAGGGCCGTAGCTGGTTACATACGGAAGAGGCCTGACATTTGTCCGCATGAGAGACCGGAGATTATCTTTCGATATCCAGAGATCGACTGCATCTATATGGAAATCATCTTTCAATCTCTCGCCAAGGAGGGTAGTGACCCTGTTTTTGCTTCCGGAGTAGTAATCCCACATGACGAACATGAAATCATCCTGACCGTGGGCAGGGGCATATAATTCTCGTTTTTTGGATGATACCGTCTTTCCGTTTACTATCAGATCAGCCTGAACCTTCAGAGTATTGTGAAGCACATCTTTAATAGGAAAACTGAACGGGAGAGTATTTTTTCCGGATGCGACATCGATTTTCTTTTCCATCATGAGACGCCCGTAACCATCAACGAGAGTCAACGCGACGGCAGAATTGCGAGTTTCCGCTCCCCGTAAGTATATGAGGCCATTTACGGTATCTCTGCGTGTGTAGCATTCTCTGTCAGTTGTCACCGAATCTATTCCGGCCTTGGATGTGACAGAGAAAGAACCTGAAAACCAGGTTGAGCGGCATGTATCCGTTCCCAGATGAATGTTGAAAAAATATCTCCCCTCGGGGAGTATCGGGAATGTGTATACATATTCCCCGTTTTGGCCTGTAACAATGGCCTCTTTCTGTACAATGGCGTTGGGAAGCCGGTATTCGCCCGGCCTGAGAATATCTACCATCGCATGCATCCCAAGGCTTTTTTGCGGGTCGGCAGTGAATCGAATTTTACTCTGCGAGGAAACATCGAATGATTTCGGCCATTCGACATCGGATATTTCACCCCCGGGTTCTCTCCCTGTCACCCATAGTACCGTTCTTATAACCAGCGCAAGACAATACTCAAAATCGACAGGATCGCTCACATCCGAAGTAAAACAACTGTTTGCGCCGCCCTGCATTTTCAGATTTGCGATACGCCCTTTTCCGTACTGTGTAACGTACAGAAGCTTGTTTCTGCCGATATCTTTCATGACTGCAACATCTTCGACAGGGATGGGTTTCAAAATTCTATCACGAGCTTCGGTGTCATTATGGGTGATTGTCGGACGGATAAGTCCCAGAGTTAGTTCCGGCATTACAAGAAGGCCCGTTCCCTCATTGTGAACCTTATTCAATAATGCGTTCGTCTCCGGTATAAACGGCAGAACTTTCATGTCAAAACCGGCAAGTATGATTGCGTCCCATTTTTCCTTGAGAAGTTTTTCGTATTCATGGAGACGGGAATCGAAATATAATCCTTCCCATACCTCATTTTCCCCCGGCGAACTGCCTGCGCCGAGTTCTTTGTTCGAGTGCACCGCAAAGACTTTTGCATCCATCTCTATGCGCTGCATCAGTTCGACAGTTTCCCGCATCCCCCATCGCGGAGCAAGAATCAGCACCCGGGGTTTGCCGCCAATATACGGCTTAGCCCAGTTGATATGTGGGGTAACATAGGATTCTGTTACTGTATTGTACTCCGCATTCTCATCGCTGGTATAGGGAAGGGGATTATAGGCGGATGCTTCCCCGGAAAGGAAAAGCGCAGCAGCGGATAGAAAAGTCAAAACGGTAGATTTTAGCATACTATCTCCCTGTCGAAAGCAAACCCGTTGAATTACCGTCAAAAGGTCAAGGAAAACATTTTTTATAGTTTAGTCAACCTCCGGGCAGGATGTCAACTATTAATATGATGGTAAGGGATAACGGGAAGGCAGGAAGGAAGTTTTACATACCTGGATAGTCCATTGAATACTATTGACCTGCTTATCCATTATCGATAGCAGGTCATTTTTTTTCGGTAATAAATAGTATTTCTCAAAGAAGAATTATCAGAACCGGAAAGATCGATCAGCTCGAAATAATCATTTTTATGAGCCGGAACTCCAGCAATTTCAAAATGCGGAGTAGTATTTTGAAATGGTACTCCTTTTATCCGGTGTGCTGAACATGTCCCTTTGACGCCAATTTCTATCAATTACTGTATAAGATACATTGCGTTGTAAAGATCGTTATTCATGACGCAGCGCCTCGATAGGATCGAGCTGCGCAGCCTTGCGCGCAGGGAAATACCCGAAAACCACCCCCACCAGTACCGAAAAAAGAAACGCGATGACAACGATGCCCGGATTGAATATAAAGGGCACCAGCAGAATTTTCGCAAGGAAGAAGCATGAGGAAAGCGCGAGAATTATGCCAATTATTCCTCCAAAGGAGGATAACACCATCGCTTCGACAAGGAACTGCATGAGAACTTCGTTTTCCAGCGCCCCGATTGCAAGCCTGGTGCCTATTTCACGGGTACGCTCGGTTACCGAAACGAGCATGATATTCATGATTCCTATACCGCCCACGATCAGGCTGACCGCTGCAACAGCGCTGAGAAGCGTTGTGAGGACAGTCATCGTTCCCGACATCACTTTCGCGATTTCCTGCATATCCATCACATTGAAATTGTCATCGGCTCCCGGAGCTATCTTACGGCGTTCCCGCATCAGACTTTCGATGTCTGATTTGACTTTGGTAGTAGAAAAGCCGTCCTTGACTGAGACATAGATCATGCTGACATCATTGGTTCCCGCGATGCGTCGCTGCATGGTTTTCAGCGGAATGAGGACAATTTCGTCCTGATCCGAGCCGAAACTCGATTGACCTTTCGATTTAAGGACGCCGATCACACGGCATGAGAGCTTTTTCAGACGGATAGTCGAATTTGTCGGGTCGATAGTCCCGAAAAGCTTGGTGCGAATAGTGCTGCCAATGATACAGACCGGCATGCCTCCCCGCAGTTCGCTTTCGGTGAACAGGCGTCCGTTCGCGAGTGTCCAGTCCCGAACATCAAGGAACGCGTTTGTTGTGCCGGTTACGGTCGTTGACCAGTTTTCGTTTCCGTAAATTGCCTGTGATGCCTGCGAAGCCGCCGGTGCAACCGGTTCAATGCCGCTGATTACGTTGGCGATGGCGTCGGCGTCAGCAATCTTGAACGCCTGCGCACTTTCACGGGCGCCGCCGGGTCCCCTCGGACGCTGTCCGGGCATAACCTGAACAAGATTGCTGACGAGACTGGAAATCTGATTGCTGACTTGTTTGGTGGCGCCGTTACCCAGTGTTACCATCGTAATAACCGCCGCCACACCGATAATGATACCGAGAGACGTCAGTGTCGAGCGTAAAACATTGCGGCGTATTTCACGCAAGGCTAGTAAAAGTGCATTCCATACCATTATGCCTGATCCCCTGTTCGATCGTCTTTTTCAATCAAACCGTCTCTGAAATGAATACTTCGTTTGGCGTACTTCGCCATATCCGGTTCGTGTGTCACCATTATAATTGTGATGCTCTGTTCCGTGTTTAAGCGGCACAACAATTCCATGATTTCCATGCTTCGCGCCGAATCGAGATTACCGGTGGGCTCGTCAGCCAAAAGAACGGACGGGGACGTCACAATGGCGCGGGCGATAGCGACACGCTGCTGCTGCCCTCCGGACAATTCCGAGGGTGTATGATGTTCCCAACCTTCAAGCCCCACCGTTTTCAGTGCATGGCGTGAAAGCTCCTGCCTGTGCGAGGCCGGAAGACCGCGATAGATCAGAGGAAGTTCTACATTTTCGAGCGCCGAAGTGCGATTCAGCAGGTTGTATCCCTGAAACACAAAACCGAGATAATGCCGTCTGAGAAGCGCCCGCTGATCGCGGGAAAGGCCGCTGACCTCGACGTCCATGAACAGATATGAACCCGAGCTTGGCTGATCCAGACAGCCAAGGATGTTCAGGCAGGTGGATTTACCCGAACCGCTCGGTCCCATCACCGCGATAAATTCCCCGCTCATGATCGAAAATCCTACCCCGCCGAGAGCTGTCATGGCCGCCTGCCCCCTGCCGTAAACCTTGGTGACGTTTCTGAACTCTATCAACGGCTGGTTGACAGTTGTGGAGTCTTTATTCATTTCGCTTTGCTCCGTGTATCGACAATGAGCGGCAATCCCGGTTTGATTTCGCCGGAAACGGCTTCTGTCATGGAGCCGTCGCTCATACCTACATTTAGGTTGACGCTTACAGGTTTCCCATCGCGCAAGATCCATACTGTCTGGTGAGTGCCGTTTTTGACAGCTTTCTTGTCGGTTGAGGAAAAGCGCGGCGGATGAGGCATGAGCGCGCTCACAAGCCCGCTGCTTTTTTGCGTCGCCGCTGCTTTTACCGTCGAAGGAGGTGTGAATCGGAGCGCCGCGTTCGGAACGAGGATGGCGTCTTTTGCTTCATTCACAACGATGTCGGCGGTCGCGGTCATCCCCGGTCTGAGCGAGAGATCGGTATTGTCGACATTCAGTACTGTTTCGTAGGTGATGACTCCCGAAACCTCCTTTGAACCGTATCGGACGCTTGTCACCAGCGCATCGAATTTTCTCTCCGGATAAGCATCTACGGTAAATGTTGCTGCCTGTCCTTCCTTCACCTTGCCCACATCGGCTTCGTCAACATCGACATGAAGTTCCATTTTCGTCAAATCCTCGGCCAGCGTGAAGAGAGTCGGCGCTTGAAATGACGCGGCAACCGTCTGTCCCGGCTCGATGGCGCGTGTCAGTACGATACCGTTGACCGGCGACCGGATAACCGCCTTCGATAAGTCGGTCTCCTGAACCTGAAGATTGGCTTCAGCCTCCGATACCGATGCTTTTGCGCTGGCAACATCGGCAGCCGCGCCCTGATATGCCGCATCCGCTGCATCTATCTCTATCTGCGACGGAACTTTGCCGCCACTCAATTTCTGCACCTGTAACAGACGGTCGAGTTCGCTTTTTGCCTGTTTTACGTTCGCTTCGGTTTTGAGAACCATCGTACGAGCCGATTCGAGCGAGGACTTTAATTTCATGACCTGCGCCTGTAATTTCGAGACATCGAGACGAGCAAGCACCTGCCCCACTGTCACATGATCGTTGTAGTCCGCTTCAACCTTACTGACCGTTCCGGAAACTTCGATACCGACATCGATCTCATTTGTCGGCTCCAGATTACCGGTGGCTGTTACCGAGATGGTGAGATTCCCTCGCTGCGCCTCTTTGGTCTCATAGACGACAGCTTCGGCGCCTTTACGCGATTTCGTAAAAAGGAGTATGGATACTACTACAACGAGCGCCAGTACAGCCAGTCCAAGCCACCGTTTCCATCGTTTTCCCCGTAGTGTTTTATGGTCGAGGCCAAGCGATCGGGAAACATCTGCTGCATGTTTTGAATTCATTTCTGCCATGATTGCGACATCCTATTTTTGTCGTTCTATTTGATGGAAGTTGACGTCATGGGGGTCCATCCCCCGCCGAGGGCTTTATACAGACGGATCAGATCAGATGTGATTTCGCCTTCGCTGGACGCAACTTGATCCTGATACGTAAGTAACGAACGCTGCGCATCCAGCAGCACCTGGAAATCTTTCTGTCCCGAATTGTACTGGATCGTTACCATCTCGACCGCTTTCTCCGCCGATTGAGACGCTTCCAAAAGCGACCGGTGGCGCACCTGCTCCCCGGCAAAAGCGGTCAGCGCATTTTCGACTTCCTCGATGGCGGTGAGAACAGCGGATTCATAAGCTGTAAGCGCCTGCTCCTGCAATTCCGTCTGAACAGTTATATTCTGACGGATACGACCGGCGTCGAAAAGCGTATACCCGATATTCGATGCTATCGAAGATACCCATGTGCTCGCGGAAAAGAGATCAGCCAGTTTGAGTGATTCCAGTCCGGTGGAGCCGCTCAAAGCAAAGGATGGGAACCGATCCGCAGCAGCCACTCCGATCTGGGCGGTTTGCGCAGCCAGAAGACGTTCCGCATGCCGTACATCCGGACGACGGCGTAAAACGTCCGCGGGTACGCCCACTGCAACTTCTACAGGTGCAACGGGAATTGCTTTTCGATCAGAAAGAATCTCATTGAGAGACGACGGATTCCGCCCGAGGAGGACAGCCAGTCTGTTTTTCGCTTTGACGAGGCTTGTTTCAAGGGCAGGTATCCCCGCGCGTGTCTGCTCCAGGACATAGTTGGCCTGTTCCACATCAAGCTGCGTTGTCAGACCGGCCTCTGCCCGCCATTTTGTTATGGTGAAGGTTTCGCTCTGGAGTTCAAGATTTCTTTCGGTGATCGAAAGACGGTTCTGGTACGAACGAACGTCCGTATAATTCAGGGCGACCTCGGAAGCCACGCTTACCAGCACATCCCGCAAATTCTCGACGCTCGCATCCAATTCGGCATTGGCCGCTTCCACCGACCGGCGTGTACCTCCGAAAATATCTATTTCCCAGCTCGCATCGAAACCGACTTTATACAACTCGTTTGTGTTAACATCGCCATTGTCGGCCTCCGTCCTGCTGCCGGAAGCAGAGCCGTTCGCTTTGACAGCGGGCAGATAAGCCGCGCGGGCAATACCGCGTTGTGCACGTGCCTGGCGAACCCTCGATGTCGCTGTTTTTATATCCAGGTTCTGCGTGACAGCCTGTTCGACCAGTTCAGTCAAAAGGGGATCCTGAAACACTGTCCACCAGTTCGCTAATGCCTGCGGATTAATCGCTTTCACAGCCGTTCCCTCTGCGGAAGATCCCGACCATGTTTCAGGAACGGACATTTTGGGGGGGACATAGTTAGGCCCGACAGACGCACACCCGGACACCAGCAGGAAAAACAGTACTATGAACGATAACGCCTGCTTTGGCGGGGCTGTACCGTTCAGACGCTGCTTCACATCATTCCGCCGGGGAGGAATTGTGGAACGATTCATTATATATCTCCTTGCTTGTTTTCTTCATTGTTTCCCGAAACAGCAATCTCTTTTGTAAGTGCGCGTATACCTGCAAGCGAGAATTTTACGACATGGTCGCAATATGCATCGACATCGTCGATTGCACCGGGCGGTTTGATTTCTTTGGGATTGTTTCTCCGCGACGCGCCAAGATGAAAACACTGGCCCAGGATACTTGCATGACTGAAAAGAACGTGTTTTTCTAAAGCGTTCCTTCCGAGCAAAGCTTTTACGATACTTTTTCCCTCCTCGAACTGTAATCTGATTTTCTCTGTCATCAATTCTGAAAGCAATCCTGTCGGATTTGCCATTTCCTTTTGTAGAATGGATAAATCGCTCGGCTCGGTAATAATCCGTTGGATAAGCGACCTGATATATCCGCGCAGACGATCCTCCGAACGGGCGTTTTTAGAAACTCCTCCATCGATGGGATATTTTTTTACGGATTCATGGAACATATTGAGCCAGGCCTCTTTATAAAGCGTTTCCTTGTTGCCGAAGTGATAATTGACCGAGGCGACATTCGTTCCCGCCATCGCACATATTTCCGCTATGGTGGCGTCCCTGAAACCCTTTTCGCAGAAAACCCTGTATCCCGCGGTAAGAAGCAGGTGACGGGTTATCGCGGAATCTTTTCTTGTTTTTTTCATTACATCTCTCCATTAACGATTACAAATACAAATATAAATATAAAATAAGTATTTGAAATGGTCAATAGAATTTCACGTATAGTTATTTCTCTATTTTGCGGCGTCAATCATCGGGCTATCCTACTAAAGCCCGTGACAGCATGATGAAGCAAGCGGCAGTAATCAATTGGCACGGTTTTTAGAAAGACGCCTGCCTTTATTCCAATAGACGATTACGGTAAGATAAACGTTTAATAAAAAGATTTTAAATATTGTTAGCCCGATCTATTCATAAGCTCAAGGATAAAATCCTCCCTCCGTTTCACGGCGACCCCCTTGCTAAGAGGGTTGAACAAAGAAGAATAAATACAGCCTCGTACATAATTCTCCCCTTAATAAGGGGAGATGCCGACAGGCAGTGGGGATTTTTGACTCAATGATTGTGATAAATATTCTTTATGAATTATCAGGGCTAAATCAGCAACGATGATAAACGGCAGGGATTGTGCGATCAGTAGGTTATAGATAATCCCCTGCCTTTGGTATCCTCTGTAAATAATGGGGAATAGAGAAGATTAAACTTTCTGATCATCACCTTTGCATACGTAATGACACAACCCGATTTTTCTTTTTGTAAAAATAACTTCAGTTCATTTTTTTATGGAAAGAATCTGATACGGGGACAATCCCAGTTCCACGGAAAGATCGCTTTTTTTTCCCGATGAATAATCGGTAAATTGAATGGATGAGAATCCTGCATTCACAAGCATCTGTTCCATCTCATATTCAGAATGACAAAAACAATAAGCCGGATTATTTTCGATAAGTAATTTAGCCTGTGTGTACCGGTCGATTCCCCGGCTCGACTGGACATGGTGCAGGAATAAAACCCCGTTGACACAAAGAAGGTCGGCCCATCGTTTTATCGATTCTTCCGATTGTTCACGGGGAATATGAAGGAAAGATGCAAAACCATAGATGCCATGAAATGGTTCGGGGAACCGGATTGGATCGATCATGTTCATGACCACCGTGTTTACATCGGGATTCCTTGATTTTGTCAGCGCAACGAATGATTCCTGAAAATCGGTGGCGGTGACATCGTACCCGGCAAGTGAAAAAAAATGGCTGTCCCATCCCAGGCCGCATCCCACCTCGAGAATTCTCTTGCCGGGCAGATGCCGGGTAAAAAGATCCCTGCATTGTTCGTGCAGCTTGAAATCGTAGTTTTCATCTGCCGTTTTATCCCAGAGAGAAGCGATTCTCCCATAAGAATCATGATTTGTTTCCAGAATTTCCGAAAGGGTATCCAAAGTTTACTCCAATCGATGGATGGTATGGGCGTTCTTCTCCAGAAACGAGACGGAGTGGGATATCCAGAGAATGCTCATGTGAAAGACGGAATGGTAGTGCAGGATAAGCTCCACAATCTGTTTCTGGCTGATAGGGTCAAGAGATGATGTCGGTTCATCGAGCACCACGAACTGTGGCTGCAGGGACAGTATTCTCAACAGAGAGAGACGCTGTATCTGTCCGCCGCTCAATTCGAAAGGGTATCGAAAGAGAAGATTTTTTTCCAGGGACATGTTTTGTAAAAATGGTTCGAGAACAGTTATCGTTTCATCGGTGGTGGCTGCCATGTGATGAACCGAAAGGCTCTCTTGAAGCGAGTCTATTATTTTACGGCGCGGATTGAATATAAGGAACGGCTCCTGGCTCATCCAGCCATAATTGCGTCTGTACGGACGAAGGTCTTTGTTGCGGATGTTCATGCCGTTCCAGTATATATCACCCTCCCAGGTCGGGATGAGATTGAGAATTGACTTGCCGAGAGAGGATTTCCCGCAGCCGCTCTCTCCGGAAAGACCGATGATCTCCCCGGAGTGAATATGCATGGTGAAATTTTTCAACACATAGTGTTTCCTGGCGAGAACAGCGCCCGAATAATGAAAAACGTTGAGATTCCTGGTTTCGATTAAACACTGATGTTCGGACATGGCTCGGGCCCGGGTTAAAGGTCTATTTAACGGAATGCAGCAATTCAATAGACTATGGATGTTGAGGACATAAAAAGAATACCTTTTTTGCGGCTTTTTCGAGGATAACCCCCTGCCGCATTACCATGATGAAATTTGAAATACATTCAGCCAGATAAAGATCATGAGTGATGAGAAAGAGAGAGATGTTTTCCAGGGAATGTATAGTTTCGATGGCCATTTCCCGGTTCCGGTCATCCAATCCTCGTGTCGGTTCATCGATAATGACCAGCGACGGATCATTCACGAGGCTCATAGCGATCATGGCGCGCTGGTTCATTCCACCGCTCAACTGGTGCGGGAAGGAACGGTAAACCTTGTCCGGATGTGGGAAGTTCAATTTTTCCATAAGGGAGAAGGCTTTTTCCCGCGCTTCTTTTTTTCCGGCCGGATGGTGAATACTGTACGCTTCCGCTATCTGTTCTCCAACCGTATATATCGGATTAAAATAATTTTCCGCGTTGGACCAGCACATGCCGATATCCGCTCCTCTCACAGTTCTTGCATCGGATTCACGGGTGAGATCTTTCCCTTTGAATCGAATGGAACCGCTTATGCGGGCAGTTTGGGGCAGCAGGTTCAGCATGGCGAGGGCGAGCACCGTTTTCCCGCAGCCGCTTTCCCCGATCAGCGCCAGTTTTTCACCATAACCCAGAGTGAATGAGACAGCGTTTACAGCCTGAACACTATCATTCTTCATTACGAATGAAACGGATAGATTATTTACTTTCAGCATGTGTTCACCGGGATACCCTTGAAAGATCGAGTTTCAGAAAAGGATCGAGTGAAATATGTTTCAAACCCTTTTTATATGCATAATAATACCGCTCATGGTACAACGGCACGACAGGCTTTTCACCGGCCATGATATCCAGAACCCGGTTATACAGGCTGTCCCTGAGCGCAAGGGAAGGCGCTGTTATCGCTTTGTCCACGAGCGAATCGACATCTTTTGAGGAAAAATGAGTTCTGTTTCCGATGTTTCCGGCTTTGAGCCCTTTCGAATACGCCAGAGCGCGAATGAAGAGTTCCGGGGTTCCCGTCGGAATGGACAACGGATAGAGGGTGAATGAAAAGTTCCCTTTCTGTATCGCCCGCTGCCAGGCGCCCCCCTCAAGGGAAACAATGGATATACTGATGCCCCTTTTCCCGTAATAATCCGCCAGGTATTCCGCTATCTGCTTATACCCCCAGTTGGACATGTCACCCTGTGCGAGGACGAGGGTGATCGGCTTGTTGTGGAACAGGGCAGACGCAGAAGAAATCATGCTTGTGTCGGGTAATTCCAAAAATCGCGATCTATCCCATGTACGAATCGGTTCGACAAAATAGTCATGCGCGGGGATACCCTTGCCCCTTAGGATCAGATCGACCATTTCCTTCCGATTTAAAAGGCTGGAGAACGCTTCCCTGTTCTTTTGGTCACGGAACGCCTCGCTCGCACAGTTGAAAAGAAGGTAATGCGTTACCCCGATATCGCAGGAATCGACAACAACGTTGGAATTTTCCCGGAGGAGTTTGAGGTGTTCTGGAAGAACCCCGCCGTGGTGAGCGATCATGTCGATGTCTCCCCTGATGAGCGCCATGACCCGTACCAGAGGATCGGGAATGATCCGGAATTCGATGGTATCGAAATACGGTTTTCCCCCGAAATAGCGATCGAAAGACTTCACCATGTCATATTTGCCCGTTTCGCTCTTCACAAACTGATAAGGGCCGCACCCGATGGGCAGGGTAATTTTTCCGTCCTTATCGAATGATGCTGGACTGAATATACCGCTGAAATAGTGGCCGATTTTATAGGGGAAATCGACACACGGACGTGAAAAAGCAAGGGTGATGGTATACTTGTCCCGAGCATACACCGAATCGAGGTGTGTATAGACGCCATAATAATCGAATTCGGGGCGGCTTTTGAATCGGCGGATATTTTCGATGGCGAGAGAAGCATTCAATGAATCGCCGTTATGGAAAACCACATCCCGGCGAAGGCGCAGTGTCCATATAGTCCCGTTTTTTTCGGAATCCCATGATTCGGCGAGGAACGGCTGCGGTGTATAGGAATCGTCAAGCCGGGAAAACGTTTCCCAGACATTTGCGTTCCTCTGGATGTATACGGGATTGTTGGTTCCCAGGTTGAGAGAGCCGCCGATGCCGATGATGAGCCGGCGCCCCTTTTCAGAATGGGGCGAGCAGGATCCAAGGGCACAGAGAGTCACGAGAGCGAGGGCGAGAGCGCGCGGTGAGCGATAGTTCATTGGGAGTCTCCGATGGGGGATTCACCAACGCGGAACAAGCGGCTGTTTTCCCCCATTTCTATGAGTATTTTTTTCCTGTCCATATATTCCCGCAGGCCGTCGGCAAGAAAGTGGAGTCCGAGAACCGCGAAGAAAATGAAAAACGTCGGGAAAACGAGGAGTCCGGGAGAAGATAGAAAATACGGACGGCCGTCATTCAGAATGGCCCCCCACTCGGGTATCTGGGGTGAAATACCCAGCCCGAGGAAACTCAGCGATACAATGGAAAACAATTCTCCTGTCATCGTCATAATGAAAATGATGAGAAGCGAGGGTATGATATGGGGAAGAATATGCCTCCGGATGATTCGAAATGTATCGAATCCGAGGGAAATATTGGAAATGATGAAATCCATGTTCTTTACGACGATCACCTCGTTACGGATGATTCTCGAAAGACCCGCCCACCCGGTGAGAACGAGGAACACCATCAGATTTTTCACCCCGCCTCCGAATATGCCGAGAAAACAGATTGCCAAAAGAAAGCCCGGCAGGGCGATGAGGCTGTCCACCACCCGCATGATGAATGTGTCGAGCGCCCCCCCGAAAAATCCGGAAACGGAACCGACAAACAGGGCGATGAGGATGTTGATGAGCGCAATTCCGACTGCGAGGGCAATCGTCGTTTTTGTTCCGATGAGAAGACGGCTCAACACATCCCTTCCGAGATGATCGGTGCCGAACGGATGATGGAGAGACGGATTTTGAAAGATATTCTGGTAATCGGTCAGGGACGGAGAGTACGGGGCAATCGCAAAACCAAATACAGAGATGGCCAGATAGAGAAAGAGAATCAGGGCTCCCGCAATGAGTGTGGCATTCGTAGTATTCATTGATCAGTGGATCCGTGATTTGGTTGTTCTCGGGTCGATGAGGCGGAGAATCAAATCCGCCAGAAGATTCATTGTCACAACAGCAACCCCCATACACACGACATATCCTTGAATTACTGTGTAATCCCTGCTCGCGATGGCCTCAAAGATGTAACTCCCGATGCCGGGCAGCGAAAAAATAGTCTCGATGATCACCACGCCGCCGAGCAGACCGGCAAAACGCAGCCCTATCACCGAAACGAGCGGTGTGACGGCATTCCTCAGGGCATGATGGATGATCGCTTTCCGGTACGGCAATCCCTTGGCCAGGGCTGCCAGAAAATACTCGCGGTGAACGGATTCGATGAGAGAATTTCTCAGGAGCCGTGAATAGTAAAGGCCATGTACTACACCAAGAGTACAAACAGGCAATATAAGTCCGCTTACTGCGCCCAAACCGTAAAGCGGTGTCCAGTTCAGGCGGAAGGAAAAAACATACAGGAGCAGAAGCCCGACCAGAAAAGAGGGCAGGGAAAGCATGAAAACGGTAATGCATCTGATCAGATGATCGAGCGGTCTGTTTTCGTGAAATACGCTCATTGTGCCCAGAATGATTCCCAGTACCATCGCAAGGAATACCGATCCGAATGCAAGTTGCAGTGTTGTCGGGAGCCTGTCCAGCAATTCAGAAGTCACTTTTCTCCCGCTCTTGAGAGAGTATCCCCAGTCTCCCCGAAAAACATCCCCGACCCATTCGAGGTAACGAACCAGGGGAGGGCGGTCGAAATGGTAGAATGCCTGGATATGATCCACCGTTTCCCGTGGAATGGTGGTGGATACATTCCCGAGAATCAGTTCCGCAGGATCTCCCGGAGCCAGTTCAATGGCCAGAAAGGATACAACGGTCAAAATCATGATGGAGAAAAAAGATGTCAGAAGCCGGAAAAGCATATGTTCCTGTGCCCTGTAAATAAAGCGGGATGGCCGTTTTGTCCAGTCGTCCCGCTTCTGCGAAAGAAAGTGAACTGCGCTGTGATCACATATCTATATGATATCCCAGAGTAAACTGAACGAACCGCCCGGAGGGGGTGTAATAAAACTCGCCGTCATAATCGGTGTCGAAGATGTTGTCCACCCCGAGAGTTGCTGTAACAGTGTGTGAGGCGATCGTGTAGTGTTTCCAAATCTTCATGTCCATTACAAAGTAGGGGGACATTTTAAAATAATCGATCGAGCGCCTTTGAATCTCGTCATTGTAGAAACGCTCCGAAACATACCTTCCCGTGACAGTCGCTCCGATCAGGGACGGTTTGTCATACGTGATTCCGAAATTGAAAGAATGGTCCGGCGCGTTGGCCAGTTGTTCTCCCTGCTGGATACGTTCGTCCACAGTTTTTGTGGTCGGATCGTCCACAGCGTCGTCGATGCGTGAATGATTGTAGGTATAGTTGATGTAATAGTTAACCTGTGGAGTGACTGTCTGGCGGAAACCGAGTTCAACTCCGCGAATATTTACCGCCCCCGCATTATACCGACGGACGATCTGGATATTTGCGCTGTCGGGATGCTGGTCGTAACGATAGGTCATAAAATCGCTTATCCGCCCGATGTACGGTGTTATGGATGCTTGAATTCCAAGAGTCTGATCCGTATAGTCAAGACCGGCATCCACCATCTTCGTCCGTTCCGGTTTCAGATTGGGATTCGGTTCGGACCAGGATGATCCGGTGCGGGAGTTTTTGAAGAAAAATGATGCCATCCCCGGATAGAACGCTGTCCCTCCGGAAGCGCGCACGGAGAACCGTTTGGAAACGTCGTATCTGACTCCCGCACGATAAGTGTTGGTGCTCTTGTCGATATCGTCCGGCCATTTGTCGGTCGAGGCTAAATCGTAAATATCCGTGTATTTCCAGTAATCATGACGGAAACCGGCTAAAAGGACAAGCTTGTCATTCAGCATCTTATATTGATCCTGTAAGTAGAACGAGGACTGCAATACATTATACGTGGTGTCCGAAGAAGGTTTTTTGCTGACGGTTCCTGCACTTACATTATATGTCTGCTGGTCGGTCGTATCTTTTATGTACCCGATGCCCGCAGTTAATATATTGTGGGGGAGGAAGAACCAGTCTGTCTGCAGATCGAAAGGAGTGCGAGTCTGTTTCGAATCTGAAGACGTTTTCACGGTCGAATCGTACACATAGCTGTGAGTGTCGTCCTTTTTCGCATAGACATATCTTCCATTTATGAGCGAATCGGCGACCGTGATCATTCCGGCGGTGCTCTTCACCCCCTCATAGCTGATTTCCTGATACCCGAACCTCAACGTAACAAAACCGATGGACGAAATGGGTGTATATACCTTTCCGGTTCCCACCATACGTTTCTCATCGTCTGTCTTGTTCTTTGCGCCGGGGTAGTAATCCATCCCCATAGAGTGGATACCCGCAGTAAAGCCATACCCTTTGTCCGGGTTATGGTATCCCACTCTTCCATAGGTATAATTATTTGTATACGAGTTATCATCGATGGATACGCTGCTGTAATACCCCGTTCCGCCCGTTTTTTCCAATGCAAGGAGCGCCTGATGCAAATACTGCGCTTTCTTTAAAGGAAACAGCTTCCACCCGTCGGATTTATCCTGTGCGAATGATGCATATATATTCCAGTTGCTGATCTGTTTGCCGATCGAGACAGCAGGCCGCGTTGTTCCGAACGATCCCAGTCCCATACCGATATCGATTCCCTGATTAGTTCTCCCGTTTTTGGATTTGACATTCAGCGCGCCCCCTGCGGCATTCGGACCGTAGAGTGAGGACGATGGGCCAAGTAAAACCTCCACACCGCTCATATTGGACGGGTGGGTGGCTATGTTCAGCATTGGGTGGAACAACGGTTGTTCATCAACCAGATAGAGAGTGCGGCTGGAAAAAACACCCGCTCCACGGAGATGTACCCATGCCGGGATATTCCTGTTTCCGAATCCGACATTGACTCCGGGCAGATGACGAATCACCTCGCCGACATTGGGGCTGCTGAAAGGAATCGTTTGGATTTCTTTCTCTGTTACCACACCGACATCCATCGGCAAATCAGAGATTTTCGCTTCAGCTTTCGTTGCGGTGACAATAACCTCATCAAGGATATAGGCTTTTGTGGAATCCGTCTGCGCTGAACAAGCAGGAGTGTGCAATAATGCACTCAAAAACAATAACGCAGTATAAGACATTTCTCCTCCCTATGGTAATACTAATATTAATGTTGTTATTTGATATGTGTTACAAAATTATTTATAATGCTATCATCAACAAAAAAATATCATTTCATTTCCCCCTTGTCAATAAAAAACGAATTTTTTTTAAAAATAGATCAAGATTATAAAAAAAACCGCCATTCAGCGAACCTGGCGGTTTTAAACAAATTTTCGATGTCAACAGGAGTCAGCGGTCAATATAAGAGCCCATAAGCACACCTGTCGGTCCGGAGCTGAAGAATTCTGAGACTGTTGCTAAAGGGAAGTAACCCGTTTACATGTTATGGCTTTCAACTAGAATAAGCCTTTTCATGCGGTGATGCAGATTTTTAGATTATCTACTTGAGCGCGTTTGCAGTTCGCGGTTACGGATAATGTCTGTTTTGTATTTCATTCGCCTTTGTGGTGAAAAATATTGCTTAATAAGTGGTAGCGCCTATAAAGGTTTGTACAGTCACGTCACTGCCATTGACAACCACATTTCTGACCGATGTTGGAGTGAACGTGTAACCGTTTTTGGAAAGGGTAACCGTATATGTGCCGTTAGCGATGTCACTGAACACATAATACCCGTACACGTTCGTGTTTGAAGTAGAAACGGCTGTGCCATCGCTCTCGGAAAGCGTCATCGACACATACTTGATACCCGTTCCGTCGACAGTTGTCACATACCCGCAAACATCACCGCTGTTACTGCTGTCGTCGTCACTGCTGCTTGTCAGGCAACCGGCAAATACGGCAAGCATAAACAGCATGAGTACCGCAAACAGCTTCTTCATGTCCTCCTCCGGGTGTTGATTGATGAAATGGTGTTGACCCGCGGCATTGTGATCATGTTCTGATCAGAAAAGCCTTGATGTATGATTACTTTGCACGTGTCGAACAATATTTAGTTGCACACGTTTTTCATTAGCCGTTTCTCTTCTGAGGAGAAGATACTTAATTTTTCAATGAAATACATATTTACTTTTTCCCCGTCATTTTCCGGCTTACATACTGTATTAGACGGATTCATCCAGAAAAGGTTGAAGATAAGTTATGCAAATTATTTTTATGAATTTCTTCTTTCACCCTATCTCAAAAACGCCCTGAGTAAAAATAATTTAAAAACGGGATCAAAAAAACCTGAAAAAAAAGCGTTTTCAGAGGTCGTAATTCAATGCGTCAAAAACAGTTGTTTTTATTATGGTTCAGAAGGTGAGAATCGAATACCCATTACTTTGCGGGCGGCGGATTTTGAGTCAAAAATTTAGTAATTGCAGATTATCAATATACACAGCAACTTACAAGATATTCAGTAACTTATATAGTGCCATATTAGGGCAGATTTTACCCTATTTTCTGCGTTTTTCCCCATTGGCTTTAGCCATCTTTAGCTAAAACGAGTTTGCAATTCACTAATGCGTCTCCGTTGAGTCCGCAACAGTAAAACATTAATTGGAATTTTTTATTGTAAATAAGAGTAATTAATTATAGTTAATAACTAACAAACGTTATCATTAAAATAATTCTTGACAAACTAACGTTAGTTTTTTATATTTAACGCAACATTCAATTTTTATCTTTAACAAAACATAAAACTTTTATAAAGGAGGGTCATTATGGAATTTCTTAACACTTTGACAACCACTACCCAACCTACAATCGATCCCGAATCAAAATCTGGTGAATATGTGGCCAATTATATTGGATCAAAACAAAATCTTCTTGACTGGACTTGGGATAAAACTCCCAAAGAAATTGATTCCGTCTTCGATGCTTTTTCC
>JBAYHX010000001.1:0-33465 GCA_041665965.1 Candidatus Latescibacterota bacterium | reverse complement strand
TCTCGACACCACTGATGTCGTGACCGGAGAAGAACTCGAAACGCTGAGCGAGGCAGACCTGGCGCAGCGCGTGCGGACCGCAACGGTGTTCGCGCGGATCATGCCCGATCAGAAACTCCGTATCGTCGAAGCGCTCAAGGCCAATCGCGAAATCGTCGCCATGACGGGAGACGGCGTCAATGACGCACCGTCGCTCAAGGCGGCGCATATCGGGATTGCGATGGGCGGCCGCGGCACCGACGTGGCGCGCGAGGCGTCTTCGATCGTGCTGCTCGACGACGATTTCGGCTCGATCGTGCGGGCGGTCCGGCTCGGCCGCCGCATCTACGACAATCTCCTCAAGGCGATGGGGTTCATCTTTGCCGTGCATGTGCCGATCGCCGGAATGTCGCTCCTGCCGGTGCTTCTGCACTGGCCGCTTGTGCTTTTGCCGGTGCATATCGTGTTTCTTGAATTGATCATCGATCCGGCATGTTCGGTCGTTTTTGAAGCTGAACGTGAAGAAGAAAATGTGATGAAAAAATCGCCCCGGAAACCCAATGCTCCCCTTTTCAGCCGAAGCACCCTGTTCATGAGCATTCTCCAGGGTATAAGCGTTCTGGCAATCGTGGCGGCGGTTTACGCTGTCGCTCTTTACCGGGGGCAGGGTGAGAACGAGGCCCGCGCCCTGAGTTTTGTAACTCTCATTGTTGCAAATCTCGGCCTGATCCTTACCAACCGCTCGATGACCAGAACTTTTCTCGAAACCCTTCGTTCGCCGAATATCGCTCAATGGTGGGTATTCGGCGGCGCAGTTGTATTTTTAGGGATTGTTCTCTCTGTTCCATTCCTGAGGAATTTGTTCCAGTTCAACGTGCTTCATCCCAAAGATATTTTTCTTTGCCTTGCCGCCGGTTCTATCAGTTTTGTCTGGTTCGAGATGATGAAGAAATTCCGGTCACGGAAAATATATGGATAATTAGCGTTCATGAAGCTGACCGGCGGCTTCCGATATGACCGCTTTCAGCAAAGAATATGAAAGAAGGAGCAGGTTCATACCCCGCTCCTTTTTATGGAAAATTACCGTTTGGACTTACTTCATCAGCAGCATTTTCTTTACCGCTGTAAATCTCCCCGCCATGTATTTTTGTATATCTTTTCCCTTGTTTTCCCTGCCAGGGAGATTTTACCGGATTTTCTGCCTTTCCAGACAAGCGTACGCATTATGGTTATGTATGCTTTCCTGGCTGTCCGCTTCAATTGCGTACCATACGACCCTGTCCATGGCATCCAGCTTTCCGGCAACCTCACGGACGACATCCTCGACAAACATCGGGGTATTATAGGCGCGCTCGGTGACATATTTTTCATCAGGCCTTTTGAGAATCGAATAGAGCCCGCCGCTCGAGGATGCTTCTATCAGATCGACCAATTCCTCTATCCATACCATTTCCGTATAGCGAATCCGGACTGTTACCATACAGCGCTGATTATGAGCTCCGAATGAGGATATTTCCTTCGAACACGGACACAGGGTGATAACAGGGACAGTAACACAAAGAACAAAATCCTCTCCATTACGATGGGAAGCGGTAAAACGGCAGGTATAGGCCATAAGACTGGCCGAACCGGTCACCGGGGCCTTTTTCTCGATGAAATAATCGAATTCCACCTCCATATGCGCTTCGTCCGCATCGAGAGACTCTCTGATCCTTCCCAGGATCTCACCGATTCGTTCATTCCATTCCAATTCGTGGTACTCATTGAGCACTTCAACAAAACGGCTCATATGGGTTCCCCGAAAATTATGCGGCAGGTTTACATATAAATTCACAGTCGCTACCACTGTCTGCCTGCCATGCTCACGGTCGAGAATGGTAACCGGCCAGTGAAGACCTTTCACTCCCACACGGTCGAGAGGGATATTACGGTTGTCCGGGAGGGACTGAATATCGGGAAGTTTTTCTCTTTGAGGCATTGATATCTCCTGAAAAGCACAAATTTTATTTGTTATAATACTATTTTATATTTATACTACAAGCATGGAACTTCATTTTTATAGTATACCTGTTCGCCTCAAAATTTTCTAAAGGAAATTACTCGCTTTAGAGATCAACAGAAGAAACCCCAACCTTGAATCGATTTCTTTTTTATACCGTATTTAAAAATTATTACCACATGCACCAGGGAGGTCATAAATGAAATTCCACAGCGAAGAATCGGTAAAAGCCCTTGAATATGCTGCAAAAAAAGAGCAGGAGACAGAGGATTTTTACCGCCAGATACTCAATAAGGTTAAGAATCCGGGCGTTGTTGCTATTCTTAAGAGCCTTGCCGAGGATGAGAACAAGCATTACAAAATCGTCATAAAACTTCTGAAAGAAACGGGCGAGGGTAAATCCCCTTCTATCGAGATGATCGAGTCGGATGCAGCTAAAGTACGTCTTGAACGTTCATTTTCCGAATCATCCATCAGCGATCCGGAAAGTATTCGCGAGGATGCAACGAGACTTGAAATCCTGAAAAAGGGCTTGGGTATCGAAGTTGAAAGTTTCGATAACTACTCAAGAGCTGCTGAAAAATCCGAAGACGATGAGGTGAAAGCTGTCTTTCGGTTCCTTGCCGGAGAGGAAAACAAACATTACATCCTGATCGACAATCTGATCAGTTATCTCGATGTCCCCTCACGATGGCTCTACAGAGAAGAAAATCTCATATTTCAGCTCTGATGCTCAATGTCTTTCCGGAATGTGTTTTTAATAAAGCGTTGGGAATTGTATATTTTTCCGGTTCTTCGAAACTCATCTTACCTTTTCCGTGTCTTTCGGATTCCTCCATTTTTTTAAAGGATGAGGGAAAAGGAAAAACATTTGCTTTCCCATCCCGGTTCATCTATTTTCTCTCTAACGTTGGATGAAGGATTAACCTCTGCCGGCGAGGGACCGATTATGGAAGAATTGATGACTGTCGTTGAAGCTGCGGAAAAGCTCAGTGTTTCCCCGCGCACCGTACAGCGGTACTGCAAGCATGGCCTTCTGAACCATAAATGGATCCACGGGAAACGTCACAAGGAACTCCGTGTGGTTCCTCCTATTCCCCTCTCTTTATTGCCCGGAGTGAAACATGGATCAGCCCCGGATTTAGGCGATCTGGTATCGAAAAAGGAATTGGAAGAGATCATATCCACATTCAAACGTGAACTGTCCGACCGTGATAACCGTATCGATATTCTGGAAAAAGAACTTTCAAAGTTTGCTCCGCTCCCGAACGAACCGGAAGGACAAAAGACAGTTTTAGCTGCTTCCGCGGATCCCAATTTACGCCGGAAAATGGAGTCCTTTCTCAACGAATTCGAGCAGGTTCGTCCCCTCGAAAAACAACTTATCATCAAACTCGCCCATGAGCTTCAATCCCATAGTAAATTCCTCCGCACTCTTGGATTTGAAAAAGACAAAGATGAGGTATGAAAAGGGAAAAGCCCTATGAAAAATTGATTCGCAACTCTGCAAATCAATTCGCTATTACCTTTCCCTTTGTCTCCTATAAGCATACATTTTAACACCTCTTTTACGGTGCAAAAAGTGTCTTTTTTTCGGGAAAGCAATGCTGAATGCGGCAGTGGGTACTGATAAAAATGCAGGTGGTTCACAGTGGGCTTACTGTGACGATTTCTCTGGTTTTTTGGGGAATTTGTCCAGCGCGCTCTGAGCATCTTTGTAAGCCGGATTGAGTTTCAACGCTTCCTGAAATCTTTTCTCAGCTTCTTTCAACGATTTATTTGCGGTATACGCCATTCCCAGAGCATACTGGATGTCTGCATCTCTTGGCGATAGTTCCGCCGCCTTAGTGAGGGTAGTTATCGCATTTTGAATATCGCCGCCCTTTATGAGCGCCAGGCCAAGGTTATAGAGAGTCGACGCATCTTTTGGATTTAACTCTGACGCCTTATTAAGGTATTTAACCGCTTTTACTGGGTCGCCCCGGCCTTCATCGAAAATGAGGCTTCCGAGATTGCTGAACGCTGCCGAATACTCTCCATTCAACTGGATGGCCTGATTGTAACTTTTCTCGGCTTCCTTCAGGTCGCCTTTTTTTTGAAGAGCAATCCCCAGGTTGTTGTATGCATAGGCATTTTGGCGATCGATGCTTATCGCTTTCCGATATTCGGCAACAGCGCCCTCAATATCTTCAAGACCGTACATGGCGTTCCCAAGATTGACATGTTTCTGCGATACTTTCGAGTCCAGCGCGATAGACCGGATATAGGATACCTTTGCGCTGTCATACTCGGCAACAGCCATGTAGGCGTTGCCCAGAGCGTTGAACGCTTTCGAGAATTTACGGTCGAGTTTTACCGCCCAGCGAAGGTTATCGATAGATTTCGAATAATCCCCTTTTTCGTAATATGCAAGGCCAAGGTTGTTGTATGACTCCGAATAGGTGGAATCGGCAGTGACCGATTTAAGATACATGTCTATGGCGCCGTCGTAATCTCCCTTGCGGTACAGTTCGTTACCCTGCTGCTTGAGCTTTTCAGCGTCTGCTTTTTTCGAAGCGCTGAACGCCGAAGGCGCAAGTATTATAAAAAAGAGCATTATAAAACAGATTTTTATTTTCATGACAGCTTTTCCCCGCATACCGATGAATCTGACGCCTGTATTTCCGAATTTCATTCGAACGAATTCTTTACTATAATATACCATTATCATGAAAGAAAAAAAATGTTTTTGAAACAGCGCTTTCAATTGCCGCCGTATGGTCATTTTACGACTGTGTCGAACAACAGGTAAAAAGATTGAATCACGCTCCGCTCTTGCCATATGTGTTGATATTACAGATATTAGAAAATTCGGTTTTCGAGATTAGACAGCACGTTGATTTTATATTTAAACAAACGTTTATTTGTTAATACCACTTATTAACTTACCCCATAATCCCCTCTCTTACAAAGAGAGGTGAAAACCCATATATGTATGATAAATAATGGGTTATGAAAGTTCAGAGGTTATTCCTCTCGCTCGTTTACGGGAGAGGGGACATAGGGTGAGGGTGTCTTTATATACTCCTGTTCTTACCTTTACTGAGTCAACTCGATAAGCGATTTAGAAAATTCGGTTAAGATTGCAGGAAAAGGGTACGGAGTTGAAATAATTCACTTATATTGCTTTTCAATATATGAAAGAGCTGTTATTTTCTTTTTTGCCTAAGCTCATCCCCTAACCCCTCTCTATCCCATAGAGGGGGAACAAGAGGGCTTGCAATATGTTATCTACTCTCTAACCAAGAGGTGAGTTTAGAAAAAGTGTGGATTTTATTCCATAAACAACTTCTTCACAAGCCTACCAGAGGGCTTTGAGGTCATCAGTATAAAATTACCGCGCAATCACAGGTAAGCGAGCGATATAATGAACACATTATTCCGGGTTCTTATGCTTGAAGATAATCCCGCCGATGCAAAATTGAATGCGGAGCAGCTTTCCGATTCGGGATTGGAATTTACCTATCACCGGGTGGAGAAAGAGGCTGATTTCTTACGGGAACTTGAGGAATTCAAACCTGATATCATCCTTGCGGATTACCGTCTGCCCCAGTTCGATTGCATATCCGCGCTTCACCTTGTCCACAAACGGTATCCGCTGATTCCCTTTATCATCGTTTCCGGAGCGGTTGGCGAGGAGGTTGCCATCAGTATTCTGAAAGAAGGCGCCTCGGATTATATCTTTAAAAATAATATCGCCCGCCTCGGTTCCGCAGTGATAAATGCCATCGAGGTGAGAAGAACCAAAGAGGATAAAGCCCGCGCCGAAGAAGAATTAAGGAAATCGTATCAGGAACTCGCCCAGATGAATAAAGAGTTGCAGCTTGAGATCATAACCCGCAGGCTTGCAGAGGAAAAGCTTCGTAAAACGGGCGAAACGCTTGAAAAAATCTTTTCCACCACCCATATCTGCATTGTGTATCTCGACAAGGAATTCAATTTTTTAAAGGCAAACCCCGCATTTGAAAAAGAGTGCGGCCACGATGAAGATTTTCTCGCCGGCAAGAATTATTTTACCCTGTACCCCGATGCAAAAAGCGAGAAACTGTTTCGGAGAACTATCGAAACGGGGGAAGCGACTTCCGTCTTTGCCAGCCCGTTCGAATATATCGAAAATCCCGATCGGGAAAAAACCTGCTGGGATTGGACCATTACCCCGGTAAAAGGTTTTGACGGGTCAGTCAAAGAACTCATTTTTATTCTGGTAAATGTCACCGACCGTATTCTTACACAGGACCGGATACAGGAGAGTGAAAAAAAATACCGTGAAATGGCCGAGAGAGCTACACGGCTTGCTTCGATAGGCGCTGTTGCCGGCGGAATCACCCATGAAATCAATCAGCCGCTCAACGCGATCAAAGTTTCTGCTGACGGCATCATCTACTGGTATCAGAATCATAAAGGGCTTGTTCCCGAACAGTTTATTTCCATGCTGGGAAAAATATCTGCCAGTGTGAATAGAATAAACGAAATCATCAAACATATGCGGACATTCTGGGTGACCCAGGATCACGGTGTAAAGGAAGAATTCGACCTCAATGACGTTACCGCGAGGGCATTGTCACTGATAATGAGCCAGCTTTCCGTTCACGGGATCAAAACAGTCATACAATTGTGCGAGCCCGCTCCGCTGATCATCGGGAATCCGATCCATGTCGAACAGATAGTAATTAACCTGGTAACCAACGCCATGAATTCTCTCGACAATATTTCTCATAAAGACAAAGCAATCGTAATCAAAACCGCGAGAGCAGATGATACCTGGGCAAAACTCATGGTGATCGATAACGGCACCGGCCTGCCCGAAGGAATCGGGGAAAGGCTTTTCGATCCTTTCTATTCGACAAGGAAACCCGGAGAGGGAACGGGGCTGGGCCTTTCGATTGTCAAACAATTTGTGGACGAACATAAAGGCTCCATCGAATTCGAGAACAATCCCTCGGGCGGGGCAATCTTTTCCATCCGTTTCCCGTTATCGCAGAACGCAACGATTACCAGCAAGGTTTAAAACGTATGAACATCCTTCTTGTTGACGATGAACCATTGAGTTTGGATTCTCTGAACGATTTTCTGGGGACCATCCTGGGGCATACTGTTACACAATGTGACAACGGAGCCGAGGCTCTTCGGATATTCATGGATACACCGTTTCCCATGATTATAACCGATCTCCGTATGCCCGGAATGAGCGGAATCGAGCTTCTCCAACAGGTGAAAGTGGCGGCGCCGCACGGTTGCACTCCCGATGTTGTCATCATGACCGGTTACGGGGATATGAATTCGGCGATAGAAGCTCTTCGCGCAGGCGCTTACGATTTTCTGCAGAAACCGATCGTTGTGGAAGAACTCGCTGCAGTTGTGAACCGTATTGCCGAGCATCAGACCCTGCTTTGCGAGAACAGGGAATTTGCCCGTCATTTCGATGAAAAGCTCGAGGAAGCCGTTCATGAAACAAAAGTGAAATACGATCTCCTGAAATCGGCGTACGCCGAATTCGCCGGTGTCGGGGAAATAGGAATCTATTCGAAAGCCATGCGGGAAGTGGTTTCCGTTGTCGAAAGGCTGCACAACGACCGTTCCATGCCGGCGTTGATAGAAGGCGAAACCGGAACAGGCAAAGAGGTCATCGCGCGGCTCATCCATTACGGCGCCGGAGATGTGACAACTCCGTTCGTACCGATAAACTGTTCCGCAATCGCGCCTAACCTTTTTGAAAGCGAGCTTTTCGGTTATGAGGGCAGCTCTTTCACCAGCTCGAAAAAAGAAGGGATGAAAGGGAAATTTGAAATTGCGCAGAAGGGAACTCTTTTCCTCGATGAAATCGGCGACCTCCCCCTCGATCTTCAGCCCAAACTGCTCCGGGCCATTCAGGAACGTGAAATATACCGGGTCGGAGGAATCAAAGTAATAAAACTCGATGTAAGAATCATTTGCGCAACAAACCGCAACCTTGTCCGGCTGGTCAAGGACGGGGTATTCAGAAACGATCTTTTCTACCGTCTCAATGTCGGCAGAATATATATCCCGCCTCTCCGGGAACAGAAAGAAGCCATCGCGCCTCTTGCACAGATGTTTCTCGAACGGTACGCCAAAGAGAAAAAACGCCGGTTCAGGTTCCTGAGTGAGAAAGCGGCAAAGATTCTCGAAAATTATGACTGGTCCGGAAATGTCCGTGAGCTTCAGAACACGATAGAACGCGTTGTCCTCCTGTACGATGATACGTCTGTCAAACCCGAACATGTGCATTTTATCTCTTCCGATGAAACCGAAAGTCAGAATACAAAGGGTGTACCTTTCGATCCCGAAAATCTGATCCTGCCTCCCGATTCATTGAATCTCAGATATCTGGAGGATATCATAATCAACAAAACACTCTCGAAATTTAACGGCAACAAAACAAAAACGGCGACATATCTTGGTATGACAAGGACAACGCTCAGAAGCAAACTCAAGAAAAATTGATGCTGTATATTCTACGTTTGGATAACCGTTTGAAAAATTATTATCCAGCCTTATTTTGAAAGAGGGTAAAATCACATGTTGACACGCAGAAGTTTTATAAAAATGACCGCTGCGGCCGGCGGTGTCGCCATGGTAAATCCGGTTACCGTTCTGGCAAAGAGAAAACAGCCGACAGGTTTTTTCAATGTTCATCCTTTTATCGAACAGCATCCGGAAGCGGTATTTATCATAAAGACCAATGTGGATAAGAAGACCAACGGCGAAGCCATCAAACAGGTTGGTCTCGATTTTTCCAAGTCGGTGATTGTCCCTGCAAAGGAGGGAATTCCTTTAAGCCGAATGATCCCGATCAAGCCCAATCTTACCAACAGTTTCACCTCGAAGAAGCACTATCCGAAACAGGCCGCACAGTTCCCGCTCGAATACGGGATGGGGATTGTGACCGATGTGAATTTTGTCGAGGGCATCATCGAGGGAATGAAAGGTCTCGGCATGTCCGGCAAACAGTTCTATGTCCGGGAAGTGACCACTCCCTGGGATTTCGGGCCGCGGGGATATGTGGACATGTGCTGGCGTCAGGATGCCAATATAAAATCTCTTTTCGATAATTACAACGAGCTGGACAAAAACGATCTCAACTGGGTAGATTTCAAGAATTCCGAGATATACAAAAAAGCTCCGTATCTCTGGCCGGTCAATGCGAAAGACACCTGGTTATTGAACATTTCCAAATTCAAAGCCCACGGTATGGGTCTCACCCTCTGCTGTAAAAATCTCCAGGGAACAATGTCCACCCCGTTCCAGCATTATTGCGGCGCCGACCGTACACTGAAAGAGATCGAGCGCTACACGATAAAGAATGTCTACGCGCGGGCAAAGGCGAACTACGAGCGTCACCTTGCCGCCGGAATCCCCCGCTGGCAAAAACAGGGCGATGACGGCGGATACAGGATGGATACATGGTGTTCACGGACACTCGATAACGTTTCCCACACTCCCGCCGGACTTCATATCATAGAAGGTGTATACGGCCGTGACGGCGATGGTTTTCTGAGCGGTCCTAACAAGGGAACATACAGCGAGAATGAAGCATGGGATTACATGACCAACTATGTAGTATTCGGCAAAGACCCGTACCGGGTGGACATCATCGGGCTCTGGCTTGGCGGTCATGAGGCCGGGAATGTGGGACTCTATCACATTGCCATGGAGCGGAAACTCTCGAATGTCCTCGATCCCCGGAAAGTGCCCGTATACCTATGGGAAAATGGTACAGCTACTCTCAAAAAACTCGAAGATTTCGAACGCAAGCCGCTGAAAACCTATTACCTGCAGCTCGAAAATGAGACGAAATACCGTCTTCTCGATGAACCGTTCGATTATTCAAAAGTCGCGGAAGGGCCACGGGTTCTCCCTAAAATCGAAACGGTCCGCATGCTCGACGAAAGTATTCCGAATCCGGCCAACAACGCTGTTTCGTTTGAGTATGGGCTGCCCGGATCGGGAAATGCGCGGCTGGAAATTGTGAACAGCAGCGGACGGACTGTCGATCTATTGGTTGAAGGGCGGCATGAGAAAGGATACCACATGGCGGCCTGGAATATCGGGAAACACAATGCGGGAGACTATGTGGTAAAATTCCGTTCTGGAGGATTTACCCGAGTCGAAAAATTCGCCCTTTTGAAATAAAAGGATGCAAATGAAACTCCCCTCCGCAAGCAGCGGGGTATCTTGTTAGGGTTATTCTCTTCATACGCCGCAAGTGGCGGGGAATTCAACCCATAGAGATTAATGGTAAAAACAAGCTGTTGACAAACCTGTCGATGGAGGATAATCCCCCTGCCTTTCGGCATCCCCCTTACTAAGGGGGGCAGGGCAACACCAAAGAGGATAATCTGTTACAAGTACAATCACCAAAAATGCGGTGGAGGCATAATACCCTTCTCCGCATTTTTTTACCGCATTGTCACGGTTTAAATTCCGAGAGTTCCGTCCACCGGGTGATGTCGGCGCCGCCCTCGAGCTCGGTGTTGTTTACACTCATCCTGCCGACACGGATTTCGTTTCCATCGGCGTCATGGTAGCTGTAGCCGTTCTCGTGAATGATATAATGTACGCCGCCGACCTCGCCGAGATAGAGGACGACATGCCAGTCGAAACCGCAGATGGTTATTCCCGGCGTGCATCGGTCGAGATATTTATACTTCACCTCTTTGGGGGTATCTGCAGGAAATGATGTCACATGGTCCGTGTAATACAGCATAAAGGTGGTCCACCGGGGAACGAAGATACCGAATGTCCGCAGCGTGGATTTCAACGAGCCGACACAATCGCGTTCATGATCGGTTCCCACCCAGCCGTAGGGACGGTTGAGAAGCCGGAACGCCGTATTGATGACATTTCTCTGCGTATACGCCTGGTATCCGACATTTACATCGGCGCCGGATTTCACCCATCCGGCAACTGCCACAAGCGAGCCGTCCGCCTGACGGTACGGGACACGCACCTCATATCCGGCGGCTGTTTTTTTCACCAGAAGAAGCCGTGAGCCCTGATACAAATCCATGATCCAGGTTTTAAACCCGCCGTCCGCATAGACAGGCACCTTGTGTTCAAGCGCAACGATGAAGTTTTCGGGATCGGCGAGACGTTTTATTTCCTGCACCGTTCCTTCCGCGACATTATCGGCCGAAATCCAGCCGAACGCATACTCGGTCTTTACATAGTACCAGTCCCTGTTTTTCGAAACATGGAGAATTGCAACCGTCATACCTTCGTCATAGTCGGCATTCTGGAACATATCAAGCCAGCCGTACTGAGAAGTATAGATTTTCTCGTAGGTCGGAACCACCCGGTTGAACGTGTTGCGGATGAGAATTCCATATCGGGGTTTTACAACGGCGGGAATGGCTTCTTCGTTCATCGCATCGAGAAGCGCCTGTTTGGAAGCTTCCGGATAGGGCAGCCAGCGACGGTCGTAGAAAGTGCCGCTTTTCAAATATTCCTTTGTCCTCGAAAACCATACCTTCAGGCTGTCGCCGGTAATCGATTTAACCGCGAGCGGATCCTCGATATGAAAATGAATGCCACCGAAACTCCCCTGCGCGATCACATCTTCAAATGTGTGCAATACCCCGTTGATATCTTTCGTTTCCGGATTTCTCGAGTAGTTCTTTTTGTTGAACTCCCGTATCTGATCCCTGTTCATGATAACCTTGTCCGGATCGCCTTTTATTCGCGATATCCAGAATTCGGGGCGCTGCATCTCGGCAGTTGCGGGCGGGATAATATCCGGCGCGGCAAGAAGTTTTTTCTGAACTTGCGCGTGAACCGGGCAGGCAAGAAGAATTGCCAGCAGGGAAAAAAGAACACCGAAATTCACTTTCTTTGTCACGGATGTGCTCCTTTATCGGTGATATAGATTGATATACGATGAGAGACAGGTATGTTTCCGAGTATGTAAAATGAACAATTAATGTCACTTGCGTTTTTCCCTCGACCTTAAAAATTCTTTAATGTATGAGGGTAATAAGATGATAAGCGCATGCAGCGCATAAAGCAGTCATCGGTATGGTTAATATCCATACCCAGACAATCCTTCGCGCTGTAGACCAGCGCACAGCCCTGGCGTTTTCAACCGCTCCTACACCCATTATTGCCCCCGAGATAACATGGGTTGTGGACACAGGAATCCCGAAATGCGCAGTACCCATAAGCACCAAGGCTGCTGCTGATTCAGCACAGAATCCCTCAGTTGCCCGGATTTTTGTTATTTTTGTTCCCATAGTTTTAACTATACGCCAGCCTCCAAACATCGTTCCCGATCCTATCGCAGTGTAACATGCTAATGCCACCCATGACGGTATCTCCAGTGAACCTGCCATTCCACCGCTAAATAATGCAAGCGTTATTAGTCCCATCATTTTCTGGGCATCATTCGTACCATGCCCGATGCTGTACCATGCAGCGGAAATGAGCTGGAGATATTTAAAAATTTTTGCCGAATGGTAATGTGGCATCTTTTTAAACAGGTTGAGTATGGCAAGGATGAAAAACATGGCGCCGATGAGTCCAATGAGAGGCGCTATAAAAATAAATGCAACGATTGGCAATACCCCGGTAACTGAAAGTTTCCCCTCATTTATCGCAACTGATCCCAATATAACAATATCCGGACCCACTGCCGCAAGCCCTGCTCCGACCATACCGCCGATAAGGGCATGGCTGCTCGAGGTTGGAAGCCCGAGAACCCAGGTAAGGATATTCCAGAAAATTGCCCCGGTCAATGCGCCGAGCAGGAGTGTCAGTTTTGCATCAGGAGTGGGCATAAGGTCAAGATTGATGATCCCTTTGCTTACCATCTTGGCGATGGCATGCCCGAATGTGAAATAACCGACAAAATTTGCCATCCCAGCCAGTACGACTGCTTGTAAGGGGGTAAGCGTTCTCGTTACTACAACAGTGGCTATAGAATTCGCGGCATCATGAAATCCGTTTAAGAAATCGAAAATAAGCGCCAGGGCTATTACCACTATGACCAGAGAAGTAATCGAAATCATGCATCGCTCCACTTCGGTTTATATCAGCCCTGTTTCATCCTGATTCCATGTATGAGTTTGCCAATGTAGTCGATGCTGTCGACAACCGCTTCGAGGTGTTCGTATAGTTCCCTGAATTTCATGTTCTCCACAGTCTGATATCTTTCATCGTCGTTGTATAATCCCGCAAGACTGATATGGTACAGTTCATCTGCCTGGTGTTCAAGGCTGTGCATTGCTTCAACTTTTTCCCTGACATCCTTTTTTGCCTGCAGGCCATGTACCAATTCACTCTGTAATTTTGCGATATTCACAATGATGTTTGCAAAGATGCATGCGTTTACCGGTATTTTACGGATATGGAAAATTTCTATCTTGCGTGAAGTCCCGTTAAGAACATCGAGGGTTCTCTCCATATTTATTGCAAGAGTATGGATGTCCTCACGGTCGATGGGAGTGATAAAGGTGCGCCAGAGCGCGTCCATTATCTCTCCTTTGGACTCGTCGCTCTTTTGTTCGCATTCTTTGATAATGAGAACATGCTTCTTGATTTCCTCTTCGGACATTGCCTCGATTTTTACCAGGAGGTCACGAAAAATAGTACATCCTGTCAAAAGATGATCACTGAGATGCGATAGTAAAACAAAAAATTTTGTCTCACGGGGTAATAAAAGGTCGATAATGCTAATGCCCATTGGTTTTTACCCTTCTTTGAATTTTACATGCAGGACGGATATAATATACTATTGTTCGGATAAAATATCCAGTAATGAAGGAATCGAGAAGGCAGCGGCAACATATTAAAAAATTTAATTAGCAGTCCATTTTTATCGATTTACGGATTCTATTATCCCGTATACAGTTCCTTGTTTCCAAAAATATTTTTCTTCCCTTTTCTCACCGTAACAGCCTCTTTTCGATTGCCTCGACGATCCGCTCGGAAGCATAACCGTCGCCATACACCTTCTCCGGAATTTCTCTTTTATCCGATACCCGGGCGCAAATATCAATGTAAGCCTGGACAATACGGTTCTCGTCCGGACCGGCCACTATATTCCAGCCAAGATCAACCGTTTCTGTCCATTCTGTCTGCGCACGCATGGTCACACAAGGCCTCCCCATAAGAAATGCCTCTTTTTGAAGGCCGCCGGAATCGGTTATCACACAATGGGCATTCCCGGTAAGACAGAGCATATCAAGGTAGGATAACGGTTCGATAACTTTTACCCCGCAGGGGAATTCGATTCCATAATCCGCGGCTGCTTTGCGAGTCCTTGGATGCAGAGGCAGAATCACAGGAAAGTCCTGAATTGCAAGGATTCCGAGCGCTCTTGAGATGGAGCGGAGATTATCAGGATTATCGGTATTTTCCGGACGGTGAATGGTGGCAAGGATAAAACTGCCGTCACAAATTCCCAGCATATCGAGAACACCGCGACGGTTTTGAGCATCCCTTCCGAAGATGCGTATTGTGTCCGCCATTACATCTCCGGTAACAATTATTTCGGGAACATCGGCAAACGGCGGGTCGCCGGGAGTGTCGTTCAATTCCGGGTTTCCGATTCCCTCGCGCTCAAGGTTTTTTTTCGCGACATCGGAAGGGCAGAAGAGGAGAACAGAGAGATGGTCGGTGATTATCCGGTTCAGTTCTTCGGGCATGGCGCGATTGAAGCTTCTCAGCCCGGATTCGACATGAGCGACCGGAAGTTTCAGTTTGGCTCCTGCCAACGCCCCGGCCAGAGTATTGGTCGTATCGCCGTATACGAGAATACAATCGGGATTCCGTTCAATTATTTCATGATGGACAGCCTGAAGCATACGGGCGGTAAGGTCGCTGTGACTCCCGCCGCAAAGCCCGAGATTCACCACCGGTTCGGGGATGCCCATCTCACGGAAAAAGACCTCGGACATATTTTGGTCGAAATGCTGGCCGGTATGGATAATTTCTTCATTGAGAAGAGTACTTTTCGCCAGAGCTTTTGATACAGCCGCAGCTTTGATGAACTGGGGTCTGGCACCGAGAACGGTCAGTATTTTTTTTTTGGATTCACTCATACTGAAAATTTATGAATTTCAGCTCGATATGTCAAGAAGTCCTTCTTCCAACTTGACTTATCATGTTTTTATCATTAATCTATTTCTGGTTCACAGAATTGAAGTGGTTTTCCATATATAATCCTTTGTTGAAGACTTCACCCCTTTCTCTCATCACCTTATAAGAGAGAGAATTGAAAAGAATCAGGGGATAAGAATTTAATGTCTACACCATGCAGATAAAATAGTTCACAGGAGACTCTCATGAAATCGTTCCGCCTTTATAGCGTTATCGTGATCGTGATGGTAATCGCGGTGACAGCCGTTTTCGGTCAGGAATTGAGCGACAAGGAAAAAGCCCGGAAAGCGCTCAACGAAAAGTTCGACAGGCTTCACCTTCGCGAAAAAACGGATTTTGTCGTAGACAGATCGGAAAAGTTTCTCGCACTGCCGGACACACAGTTCACAGACACCAATTTCACCATTGCGAAAGTATCCCCCACAGTTAAATTACGTATTTTACCTGATCTGAAACCCGAATATTTCACCGAGGGACAGCAGTACATGGCAGGCTGGGCAAACTGGGCGGGTGTGACCCGGAGCGTGGACAACCGGTTTTTCCTCTCGGTTGGCGACCACCGCGGCCAGGGCTGCCAGCTCAACATCTACGAGTACTGCCCCGCTCGGAACACGGTGTTCCGTGTGGTTGATGTCAAGAAACTGCTCGGATGGACCGAGGAGGGTTACACTGACGGGAAGATTCATGGCGCTATGGGAATCATGCCCGACGGCACCCTCTGGGCGACCACCCATTACGGCGCGATTCCCGATTCGAGCTGGTACGCCAATGGATTCCGCGGCAGCTGGCTGCTCAGCTACAACATCTACACCCACGAGGCGAAGAACTGGGGAAACCCGCTAATCCCCTCTAACCTCCCCTGTTTCACTGTTGACACAAAGCGCGGCAGGCTTATGGCGACCGGCTCGTTCGCAACCGTTCTGCTCTGGGACTGCATAGAGAAGAAGGTGCGTTATGCGGGGTGCCCGCCCAACGGTTGGGTGTTCTGGGAGCGCTCCATGCTCCTCGACGAAGCGACCGGAAAATTCTGGAGCGTGGACGCAAAGGACGAAAAGGTGCGGTTTCTAAGCTTCGATCCGGAATTCAACAAGTTCGAACGGCACGAAGTCACTCCCCCTGAAAATCCCGGGGTCGAATCACCGCACCAAGAAAAAAAGAATGTGTCTATTACCCGCGGCCATACCGAGCAGCCCGCAATGGACGGCTGGTATTACTGGGCAACATTGAACGGCGCGTTCTTCAAATTCAAGCCGGGCGACAGCAAGGGACCGATTGTCGAATCCATCGGTGTCACCTGGGATAAAGGACGGGATTGCAAGGCCATCGTGCTCGATCCTTCAGGCCGTTATGTCTATTACCTTCCCATGGGTCCATACGCACCCATCATCCAATATGATGTGAAGACCCAGAAGAAAAAGGTACTCTGCTGGCTACAGGAATATTATCTAGAAAAATACGGTTACTGGATGGACAACTGCTTTGGGATGAATATATCAAATGATGGTTCATTCCTTGTATTCAACGTTAACGGTGAATTCCAGGGACGCTCCACCCCGTTTGGACACCCGTCGCTCATGGTGGTAGAGATACCAAAGGAGGAACGCCCGGAATAAACCAGCCCTATTTCTGTGGGGGCATGCCGTAGGCCGACCATTCCTCTTTCGAAGGACCGTAGATTCCGGGGATTTTCAGACCTGCCTGACGCATCAGCACGGTCATCTGTCCACGGTGATGAGCCTCGTGACGGAGGAGCACGGTTAAGATGAGCCGTTTTTTCCAGACCTGGCCATACATATCCAATTCCTCATCAAGGGATGAATCAGTCCACAATTTTCGTACGCTCTCCCCAAGCTGGTTGGCTGCATCACGGTAAACCTTTACAATATCGGCAGCGTGAGCCGGTTCGGATGAGTCTTCCGCCGGTCCCTTTATATTGAGCCCTGCACGGTTCCCCATCTCAACAATACTCAAAGTAATATGCCAGGCCAGATAGCCCAGGCTGCGTCCTTCCGGTGTCACCTTCCGGGAAAGGGATGCATCGGTAAGAGCTTCAAGGATTTTGATTGTCGCCGCGTTTTCACCTTTCCAATCCTCGATAAAATCGTCGATGGTACGATACATAAGCGCCCCCTTGCAAGAATGTTGAGATTTAAGCCGATTTGACCATCCGCTCGGATTCACGGGCGATGACAAGTTCCTCGTTGGTAGGAATCACCAGAATACGGACACGGGCATTTTCCTTCCCGATTTCCGTTTCTCCGCCTTTTGCCTGATTGTTCTTTTCCGGGTCTATCTCGATACCCAGGAAGGAAAGGCACTCACAGGCTTTCTCGCGAATCCTGAAACTGTGTTCCCCCACTCCGGCGGTGAATACCAGAACATCCAGGCCGCCGAGTATCCCGATATATGAAGAGATATACTTCTTTATCCGGTAGCAGTACATATCCATTGCAAGGATGGCAAGCTCGTTTCCGTTTCCGGCGGCGCTGTCGATTTCGCGCATATCGGAAGAGATTCCGGTAACTCCCAGAAGCCCGCTCTTTTTATTCATGATGGTGTCCATCTCTTCGGGGGTTATGCCCTCTTTTTTCATGATGTAAAGGGGAGCGGCGCAATCGATATCCCCGGTACGGGAACCCATCATGAGACCCTCAAGAGGCGTGAACCCCATAGAGGTATCAACCGCCCATCCGTCTTTTACTGCATCCACCGAGCAGCCGTTGCCGAGATGGCAGGTGATGATTTTCAAATCCTCAATCGGTTTTCCGATAATTTCCGCCGCCTTGTGGGAAACGTAATAGTGGGAGGTGCCGTGGAAACCATACCGGCGGATTCCATATTTCTCGTAGTATCGATAAGGAAGCGCATACATGTAAGCCTTTGCCGGTATGCGGGCATGGAAACTGGTATCGAACACAATAACCTGAGGCGTATCAGGCATTGCAGCTATACAGGCCTCGATTCCCAAAAGGTGCGCCGTGTTGTGGAGAGGAGCGATGTCCACAATTGCATGGAGCTTTTCCAAAATCCCTCTGGTGGTAATTACCGGCTCGATGAATTCTCTGCCGCCGTTCACGAACCGGTGTCCGACCGCGCCGATTTCAGAAAGGCTTTTCACCACGCCTTTCTCGCCGACCAGGCTTCCCAGAACGATTTTTATGGCGATATCGTGATTTTTCACCGGCAGAGTCTGAATCTGTTTCTCACCGTTGGTTGGAATATGGGTAAAGATTGCATCCTCGAAACCGATCCGCTCGATAAGTCCCTTTGCCAGAACCGATTCGTCCGTGGTATCCATAAGCTGGTATTTTACCGAAGAACTTCCGCAATTGATAACAAGAACCTTCAAAAGAACCTCCCCTCATCCTCTTCCTCCCGATCCAAAAGGGTGAATGGCAAAAAGGATGAAAAACTGTTTGAAAATGACAAATATGAACTACCCCGCAGCAGAGCTTCGAGGAATCACAATCAGCCCCCTTACCCTCGATCCCTTTCCCCCAATGGGGGCAAGGGAAACAGTGACGCATCGAGTTTATCCTGCCCCCTTCCGGGGGAAGGATGTCCGAAGGACAGAAAGGGGGCTTTGTTTCAGTTCCCGTTGCTTTTCTTGTAAGCTTTTGCCCCGAATCAAAGCTTCGAGGAATTCTTTCGATTAAAGTAACACAGTTTGGAAAACCATGTTATTCTGTCTTTCCGCACATAGTAATGAGCTAAAATAACTTTGATATAATGTTCCGGTTACTAAGATACAAAAATAACCTCTTGAAAGAGAAGCCTTTTTCATTCCGGAGGATGTTGATTCCCATCATTTTTTCTGTTTTTTTGGAACTCCCATTCCATCAATTCGTTATATTCAGGTATCCCTTTCTCGGCCACGGGGCTGAGATAAATTTGTAATTACCTGTATTTCAATCAATTAACCGCGGAAGGAATTACATAGCACAGTGGACGATTCGACAGGCAGCAGTGTACCGGAAGGTTTGTACAACCCCGCATTCGAACATGACAACTGCGGGGTCGGTTTCGTAGCACGGATTGACGGGGTTCCCTCGCATCGGATTATCGAAAACGGAGTGGAAGTTCTTTCGAACCTCGAGCATCGCGGAGCAATGAACAGCGACCAGGCGAGCGGCGACGGCGCCGGAATGCTTGTGCGGATCCCCGAATTGTTCATGAAACGGGTGTGCGGAGACCTGAATATATCCATTCCGGAGGCCGGCGGTTATGGTGTCGCGATGGTGTTCCTTCCCGCGGAAAAAGAAAAAGCCGGGCGCTGTATGTCGATCCTGGAAAAAATTGCCGAAGAAGAGCGGTGCGAAATCCTCGGCTGGCGTGATGTCCCGGTGGACTCGCATCACCTCGGAGACCTTGCCCGTGTCACACAGCCGCAGGTCCGGCAGCTTTTTCTGGCCAGAGGCCCATACGATATCGAAGCTTTCGAGCGCAAGCTCTATGTCGTCCGGCGGATGGCCGAAAAGGCAATCGTTTCTCTGAATGACTCCGGATGCAGCGCTTTTTATATAGCGAGCATGTCGGCGCGCACGCTGAACTACAAAGGGTTCATGAACGGGAAAGACCTTCCCCTTTTCTACCCCGATCTAAAGGACGAAGATTTCCAGAGCCCCTTTGCTCTCATCCATCAGCGGTATAGCACCAACACATTTCCGTCCTGGCATCTGGCGCATCCGTTCCGTTTTCTTGCGCATAACGGCGAGATCAACACGCTCTCCGGGAATAAAAACCATATTCTCTCCCGTGAGGCAGATTTTTCGTCCCCGCTCTTCGGCGACGATATTGAAAAAATCAAGCCGGTCATCGTCGAAGGGGGGAGCGATTCGTCGACTTTCGACAACGCGCTGGAACTGCTGGTCATGGCCGGAAGGTCTCTGCCGCACGCCATGATGATGATGATCCCGGAAGCCTGGGGATCGAAATTCGTGATGAGCGAGGATAAACGCGCTTTCTACGAGTATCACGCCTCATTCATGGAGCCGTGGGACGGTCCGGCGGCGATGGTTTTCACCGATGGGCGGTATGTCGGCGCGACACTCGACCGCAACGGGCTTCGTCCGGCGCGCTATACGGTGACACGGGAAGGCATTGTGGTGCTTGCTTCGGAAGCCGGCGTTCTCGATATTCCCCATGACCAGATCCGTTCGCACGGCCGTCTGCAGCCGGGGAAAATGTTCCTTCTCGACCTCGAACAGAACCGTATCATCCCCGACAATGTCATCAAAGCCAAAATCTGCCGTCAGCGCCCCTACCGTCACTGGGTGCGCAACAACAAAATCGAGCTCAGGGGGCTTCTTGCGCCGACCGAGATACCGTCCGAAGACCCGGCGCTGCTTCTTCAAAAACAGAAAGCGTTCGGCTATACCGGGGAAGAACTGAAACTGATCCTCGCGCCCATGGGCGCGCACGGCCAGGAACCGGTCGGCTCGATGGGTGACGATACCCCTCCGGCGGTGCTCTCTCACCGGCCGCAGCTTCTCTTTTCCTATTTCAAACAGCTCTTTGCCCAGGTTACGAACCCGCCCATCGATCCGCTCAGGGAAGAGCTGGTCATGTCTCTCATGCGGTTTTCCGGCCATGAACTGAACCTGCTCGCGGAAACCCCCGAACACTGCCGTCAGCTCAAACTCCATCATCCGATCCTGACTCCCGAAGATATGCGGCGTCTGCGCTCCGCGAACCATCCGAATGTGGTCACCGGCGAGATAGACATCCTGTTTCCCGCGGGAGGGAACGGAGAGGAACTCCGAAAAGCGCTGGATTCCTGTTTCGAGCGGGCGGAGAAGCTTATGGACAGCGGGGTCAGCTTTCTCATCCTGACCGACAGGAATATCGATCGGGATCATGCTCCGATACCGTCGCTCCTGGCGGTGTCGGGTCTCCACCATCACCTTGTCCGTAAGGGAAAGCGTTCGAGGGTGTCGCTCGTTGTCGAGACAGGCGAAGCCCGTGAAATCATGCATTTTGCACTCCTTATCGGGTATGGTGCGAGCGCGGTATGCCCGAATGTGGCGTTCTCCACTATCCGGCGGCTCAGCGAAGAGGGGTTGTACGATATCCCCCCGAAACCCGATCTGGCTCTGGACTTGTATATCACCGCAATCAAAAAAGGGCTTATGAAAACCATGAGCCGTATCGGTATCTCCACCATCCGCAGCTATTTCGGAGCACAGATTTTCGAGGCGCTCGGGCTTTCTGGAGAGCTGGTCGACACCTATTTTTCCGGAACCGTCTCCCGCATCGGGGGAATCGGGCTCGACGAAATCGCCCGTGAAACACAGGAACGGTTCGGGAAAGCTTTCGACCCGGAATCGGAGGACGAGAACCTCAACCCGGGCGGCAGCTACCGGATGAGATGCGGGGGGGAAAAGCACCTCTGGTCTCCGCAGGCAATAGCCCGTCTCCAGTATGCGGTGAGAACGAACGACTACAGCGCATTCAAGGATTATTCACGGATCATCGACGATCAGTTCGACGAACAGATCACCTTGAGAAGCCTTTTTCAGTTCAAAAAAGGAAATCCGGTTCCCCTCGATGAGGTCGAACCGTCGGAAAGCATCATAAAAAGGTTTACCGCCTCGGCAATGTCCATGGGCTCGCTCAGCCGTGAGGCGCACGAAACCATCGCAATCGCGATGAACCGTCTCGGCGCGCGGAGCAATACCGGGGAAGGCGGCGAAGATCCCGCCCGCTCTATCCTTTCTCAAAACGGAGATAACAGAAAGTCCGCAATAAAGCAGGTTGCCTCCGGACGTTTCGGCGTTACCACGCAGTATCTTGTCAACGCCGACGAGATACAGATAAAGATCGCCCAGGGAGCAAAACCCGGCGAAGGCGGGCAGCTTCCCGGGCACAAGGTGACCCGTGAAATCGCGATGATCCGTCATTCGACTCCCGGGGTCACGCTCATCTCGCCCCCGCCGCACCATGATATATACTCGATCGAGGATCTGTCCCAGTTGATCTACGATCTCCGGGCGGTGAATCCCCGGGCGAAAATATCGGTGAAACTCGTTTCGGAAGCCGGAGTCGGAACCATAGCCGCCGGCGTGGTGAAAGCGAAAGCCGATCTTGTGGTGATTTCCGGCTGTGACGGCGGCACCGGAGCGTCCCCGCTCACTTCCATAAAACACGCCGGACTTCCCTGGGAGCTTGGCCTCGCGGAAGCCCAGCAGACCCTCATCCGCAACAACCTCCGCTCCGGCGTGCGCATCCAGGTGGACGGACAGCTCAGAACCGGCCGCGATCTTGCTATTGCCGCTCTTCTGGGGGCGGATGAGTTCGGATTCGGAACTATGGCGCTCGTGTCGATAGGATGCGTGCTTCTGCGGAAATGCCATCTCAACGCCTGCTCGGTCGGTGTGGCGACCCAGGACCCGAATCTTCGGGCGCATTTTGCCGGGAAACCGGAGCATGTGATGAACATGATGCATTTTCTCGCGGAGGAATTCCGGGAATACATGGCCATGCTGGGTTTCAGAACGGTCGATGAAATGATCGGACACGCCGAACTTCTCGAATCCCGCTCCGATATCGGCCATTACAAAGCAAAAACCCTCGATCTATCCGCTATTCTGCAGACCGGAGGAACCGGTGATTGCAGACCGGCGTGCGGCATCGCGCCCTCGCTGTCGCCCGAGATGCCGCCGTTCGATACCCGCATCTTTTCCCTTGCATCGCCCGCTCTGGAAGAAGGCCGTCCGGTCGCCATCGATGCCGAGGTGAAGAATGTCAACCGAACTGTGGGCGCGTCTCTTTCGGCGGAGATTGTCCGAAGGTTCGGCGAGAAAGGCCTTCCGGACGGCACTGTGGATATCCGCCTGACCGGCATCGCGGGGCAGAGTTTCGGAGCTTTTCTTGCGCCGGGCGTTACTCTGAGCCTCGAGGGGATCGCCAACGATTATATCGGCAAGGGAATGTCCGGGGGGAGAATTATCCTCACCCCTCCGAAAGACCCCCTCTTCCCGCCCTGGGAAAATGTCATTGCCGGAAATGTCGTCCTCTATGGCGCGACAGGCGGGGAAGTTTATATCTACGGGGGCGCGGGCGAACGTTTTGCAGTCCGGAACAGCGGCGCTGTTGCGGTTGTGGAAAGTATCGGCGATCACGGCTGCGAGTATATGACCGGAGGCGTTGTCGTGGTGCTCGGAGATACCGGAAACAATTTCGCCGCGGGTATGAGCGGGGGAATCGCGTTCGTGTACAACGAATCGGAAACATTCGACACCCGGTGCAACCTCGACATGGTCGATATAGAAAGCGTTCTCTCCCCGGAAGACGAGCTTTCCCTTCAAAATCTGCTCCGGAACCATTTCCTGTATACGGGAAGCGAACGCGCACGGAAAATTCTCGACAACTGGGATTCGGCGCTCCCCCTGTTCGCAAAGGTCATGCCGGTCGATTACCGTGAATCGCTGAAACGAATCCGGTTCGAGGAAAACGCCGACAACGAATCCCTCCCGGCCACCGAGGAGGTTTTCCTTCCGAGCTACATGGAACATCAGCGGGAAAACCCGCCCAAACGGCCTGTGGAGGAACGGATCGGGGATTACCGTGAGATAGAACTGCTCCTTCCTCAGGAGAAAGTGGAAATACAGGCCTCCCGGTGCCGCGACTGCGGTATACCCTACTGCCACAGTTTCGGCTGCCCGGTGGAGAACCGCATTCCCGACTGGAATCTGATGGTAACCCGCAATTCCTGGAAACAGGCGAACGACATCCTCCATGCATGCAACAATTTCCCGGAAATCACCGGCAGGGTATGCCCGGCGCTCTGCGAGGCGGCCTGCACCCTTTCGATCAACATGCCCGCAGTCACCATCAGGCAGATCGAACTGCAAATTGCGGAACGGGCGTGGGAGCGAGGCTGGATCGCGCCGAAACCGCCGGTGTCATCCACCGGGAAAAAAGTGGGGATCATCGGCTCGGGGCCTGCCGGTCTTGCCGCGGCGCAGCAGCTTGCCCGCAAGGGTCATACGGTAACCATATTCGAACGGGACAACAACCCCGGAGGAATGCTCCGGTACGGCATCCCCGATTTTAAACTCGAAAAGCATGTGCTTGACCGCCGTATCGAACAGATGCGCGCGGAGGGCGTGATTTTCGAAACCGGGGTCGCTGTGGGCAGAGATATTTCCTGGGGCTACCTGAAACGGTCGTTCGATGCCGTCCTCATCGCCGCCGGTTCCCGTGAGCCGCGCGATCTCTCTATTCCGGGGCGGGAGCTTGCAGGCGTTCATTTCGCGTTCGATTTTCTCTCCGGCCAGAACCGTGAAAATGCAGGAGAACTTACACCCGGCGAAAAGAAAATTTCCGCCTCCGGCAAAAATGTGCTGGTCATTGGCGGGGGAGATACCGGTTCGGACTGTGTGGGAACCAGCCGCCGTCAGGGAGCTAAAACCATCTATCAGGTGGAAATCCTTCCCCGGCCGCCGGAAGAACGCGCACAGAACAATCCCTGGCCGAACTGGCCGGTCATCATGCGCACTTCCTCTTCCCACGAGGAGGGCTGCGAGCGGATATGGAGCGCGGCTGCCAAAGAATTCATGGGAACCGCAGGGAACCTTGAGGCGGTGCGCATGGCGCGGGTTGAGTGGTCGAAAGAGAACGGCCTCCCGGTTTTTCATGAAATCCCCGGGTCCGAATTTACCCTCGAGGTGGAGATGACCTTTCTTGCCATGGGATTCCTCCATGTCAGCCATGACTCTCTGGTGCGCCACCCCGGCCTTTCAGTCGACAGCCGTGGCAATATCGTTGTGGATTCGCAGTTCATGACCTCGGAGCCGGGAGTTTTTGCCGCGGGAGACAGCGTCCTGGGCGCTTCGCTCGTTGTCCGGGCTATCGGTCAGGGAAGGGGCGCGGCGGAAGGGATTGATAAATACTTGAAAGGATGAAGGGTGAGGGATGAAAAGAAAAAGAAAATTTAAAAAAATAGAAGCTGGTGTTTTATACAAATTTTGAGGGGGGTTTGGAAAGAGGGATAAGCGGGAGGGGCAAAGATGTTAAACGGTGGCGGTGAACCTCGTCACGCTTCACGGTGTAGTGTTCCACCGCTATATTAAAAGCCCGTTTTCACTGCCTCATCAAGTCTCCGATGCAAGAGCGATGCGACCGTCATCATGTCAAGGGCATCCTGCTCAGTGATTTCCCAAGCTATGCGCGGAGCATGTGCTGTAGGATTGCGGAAGGTTCCGAAGAAGCCTTTCATTAGATTCATCAGCCCCTTATGCTCACTTTGCTCAGACTCCGTTGAGAGCGCGTTGAAAGCGAGAACTGGGCATGCCTTCTTACCGATGCCGAAGGCGTCATCCACAAGTTCTCCACCATCTGATGAAAGTCCTGTCTTGTCCCGGATTTTCTGGGCAACACTTTTTGTAGCTTCCAAGACTGCGTGAAAGTAGTTCCCCTCGACAAGCTCCGCACGGCAAAATTTCAAAACATCGGAATGGACTCTTCGCTCAATGAGCTTCCGGCGAAGCTGATCAGCCAATGCTTCAGCTTCTGTTATAGTTCGCGCTTGCTTGCAGGATTCCAGTGTCCCCTGGTCTGTTAACCGGAGTCCCTCGAACGCGAGAACGCGGTTTAACTCCTCCTGCTTCTTTTTGAAGTAGTCTGGCGATTGCACGTGAAGTACTGGGTTCATCACTCTCTGGATAAAGGCGCAACGTTGTTCGCACAGTCGTCAGTCCGCTGCCGGGTGAGTAGCGCATCATACAGCCGAATGCGCTTCGTCATTCTGGGACTGGGATCGGCAATTCCGCATTCTCGCAGATACCGGCCAATCTCACTCCCAGTCAGGCCTGTCTCAGTGTCCCCCAGAACATTGCACGTCTGCTCAAGATTCGCCTTGTTGAATGGTAGTATTTTCATCTTTTGCAGTTAATTCTCTTTATATGGTTTCTATATAAATCCTATATTTTGGCTTTGCCCTCAGATAATACTCCAGAGGAATCTCTGAGTACCCAGTTTTTGTTGATTGAATACAGCCGTTGCCACATGTATCTGCGTGCTATATTACTTTGCATACTCCGTTTGTGTGGAATTATTTCCCAGCATCGATGAATTCTTCGTCAGTTATACCTGCTTTTGTAATCAGACTGCGAAGCGTTCCCCGTGCTACCTGCGGGTGATTGGGAATTGACAATGTCGCGATGTGTCCATCTTTGGCCATATGATATGGCTCCCTTTTTGACGAGCGATGTGCCACCCGAATTTTTCAAAAATCTTTATGACCTCATGTGGCCGGAGAAGAGGAATGGGGGACATTATACGACAACCTCGACCTGCCGGGTAGTGACCGTGAGCGGCATCCCTTTTTCTGCGCGAACTTCCAGACATTCCTTGATCGCATCCTGGATATTACCTTGGGCTTCATCCTCTGTTTTACCCTGGCTTACGCAACCGGGAATCGAAGGACATTCCGCGATAAACATCCCGTCTTCATCCCTCGTTATGGTTACCATGAATTTCATCGTTGTTTTCTCCTGTGTATATACGATCCGAGAAGCATTGGCAAAAAGTAACCGTTGAGTTATGTATGACAGATCAATCTTTTAAACAGGATATCTTCAACATTCTGTCTTGTATCTAAAATAGACAAAACATAAATCTTTGTTTCCGATATTCTATATATAATTCTCCATGGCGGAACGATTAATTCACGATAAATAAAAATACCCTGGTCTTGAAGTTCAGGTACTATGCGGCCTCTTTCGGGGAAGGTATACAGATTTGATGCGTTTTGTTTGATTTTTTTTAATGTTTTTAATGCATTTGCCGGATTGTCTACAGCAATGAATTCAATGATGTCTTTTAAATCATTTCCCGCAACACCAGCCCAGATAACATCATATTTTTGGCTCATGTATGCTTTTCTTTCAGCAAGATTTCAATATCTTTAAAAACATCCTCCTGCGGCTTGACTTTGCCGTTCCTTATATCCTCCTCTCCCTGCGCGATAAGCTTTAGAATACTAATTGCATTACGCATATTTTCATAGCTTTTAGGATCTTGAAGAACAGCTCTCGGTTCTCCATTTTGCGTAATAATGACAGGGTGGCGGGTTTCATTGATTTGTTTGAGCAGATCGGCTGCTTTTGACTTCAAATAGGTGACTGGTTTTATATCACTTAATATATTCATTTTATATCCTCCGGTCTTTATATGATACTGAATATAGACCTAATGTCAAGGACAATTATATGACTGCACCGTATATCAGGGATTCAGACAATCTTTTCCACATGTTTGCATCCCCCGGATTTCCCTTACTTCATCCTTCCGCCGCAGGAAGAACGGAGAGCGGGAACGACAGGGTAACCGTTGTTCCTTCTTTGTGGCTGGACTCCACCCATATATCGCCGCCGTGGGCGCGGGTCACGATGTATACGTAAGCGGTACCCAGCCCCATTCTCTTCTTTTTCGGACGATGCATATCCATATTGAACTTTTCGAAGAAAGTCGCAAGCCGCTCTTGAGATACCGGCTCACCCCGGTTGTTTATTTTTACCACTACGGTGTCTTTTTCGTTGAACACATCCACTTTCACTTTTTTATCGGCAACATCGGAACAATCCCGCACATGTTCTATGGCATTCCGGATCAGGTGCATGAACACTCCCGGCATGAGTTTAATATCCATGGGGATGTTCGACCTTTCTTCACGGGGGGAGAAATCTATTTGTACGCGATTTTTCTGCGCCGGAGAAGTCAACTCCCGGATCACCTGTCCGATAACTGCAGAAAGCGGCTGTTCAGCTATTCTCATCTCATAGTATCCCGCTTCTATATCATGCATTTTTTTCAGATGGTCGATCAGATTTATTGCCTGTTCGGCGCTTTCACCGATACGGAGAAGGTAGGATTTCTGCTCAGGTCTTAAATTCTCTTTCCCGGATTTCTTCAGTGATTCGGCATATACTTTCATGGGAAACACAAGATTTTTCATCTCATGCTCCATGAAAGCTTCATATTCCCTGCGGAGTTTTTGGACGTTTTCCTCTAATTTTTTACGCTCTGTCTTGTCGCGGAAAACAAGCACAACGCCGGTAGTATTGCCGTCACGGTCTTGTATAGTCGCACAGCTGTCATCGATCCAGATTTCTGTTCCATCCCGACGGACAAGGATAGTGTTATCGGAAAGGATTACCGTCCCCCCCTTTTTGATCACGCTGCTAATCGGATTTTCGGTTTTATGGCGGGTGTCGGCTTTGAAAATAGTGAACACATTCTCGGCCGGGTTCTGCATGGCTTCCTGGAGGCTCCAGCCTGTCAATTCTTCCGCCACGGCGTTCATAATAGTTATTTTCCCTTCTATGTCGGTGGCGATAACCGCATCGCGAATACTCGAAAGAGTAGCGGCCCACCGCTCCTCGCTCTGACGCAATGCCTCTTCGAATTTTATACGTTCCGCGATTTCCTTCTTCAACGCATCATTGGCTTTGGACAGCTCACGGGTCCGATCCTGAACACGTTTTTCAAGATACTGAAAAGATTCTTTTAATTCCTCTTCGGCGCGGGCTTTATCCTCTTTTATTTTCTTCATATCAAAAGCGTTTTTAACAGCCGGACCGAGCCTTGCTATCTTTTCTTTCAGTATATAATCTGACGCCCCTTCTCTGAGAAGCTTGATCGCGGTTTCTTCCTCAAGGACTCCTGACACGATGATAAAGGGGATGAACGGATAGCGTTCCTGGGCAAGATGGAGTGCGGAAAGACCGTCGAATTTTGGAAGTTGATAGTCGGCAAGGATTATATCGGGTTTAAACTCTTTGAGTTCTCTCAGGTAATCCTCTTCTTTCTCGACCCGGTGATACATGAATGACAATCCCGAGTCGGAAAGCTGCACCGCGTTTAACTGAGCATCACCCGGATTGTCTTCCAGCATAAGAACTCGTAATGTCTTCTCCATGATTCTTCTCGCTTTTTATTCCCGTCTTGGCGGTAATTTGACAATAGTGAACCAAAAATCCTGTATCGATTTTACTACTTTAATAAACTGGTTGAAATCTATCGGTTTTGTGATGTAGCAATTAGCGTGAAGATCGTAGGCCTTCCATGCATCCTCTTCGGATTTCGACATTGTCAGGACAACCACCGGAATGGATTTCAGTTTTTCGTCTTCCTTAATCTCTTTGAGCACCTCTCTGCCATCCTTTTTAGGCAGATTAAGGTCCAGAATTATAAGATCCGGGCGAGTTGCATCACCATACTTCCCCTCTTTGTACAAAAACTCCATTGCCGCTTCCCCGTCATATACTGTATACAGTTTACAGTATAGTTTAGACTCTTCGAGAGCCTCCTGTGTCAAACGCACATCCGCCGGATTATCCTCAACAAGTAAAATATTGACTTCTTTCAAGTTCGTATTTCCCTTCTCCATCGCCGCTCCCTATGTATATATCTATAGCAATACCTCAAAAGTAATACTTTACACGGGAAAAGTAAAATAAAATGTGGCTCCTTCTCCTTCACTGGATTCTACCCATATTCTCCCGCCATAGGACTCAACTATTTTCTTGCAGATTGCCAGTCCTATGCCGGTGCCCGGATACTCGTCTCTGCCGTGCAGCCGCTGGAAAATCACAAATAATTTCCCAAAATATTTTTTGTTTATTCCGATGCCGTTGTCTTTTACAGAAAAGAGCCATTCACTTTCTTTTCGCTGCGCTGAAACATGCACACGGGGAGACACTCCTTCTTTGTGAAATTTGACAGCATTGCCGATCAGGTTTTGAAAAAGCTGGGTGAGACTCGTTTCATTGGCATAAAGAACGGGAAGGTCGCCGTGAGAAATTTCGGCGCCGGTTTCTTCAATGGACTCTTTTATATTCCCGTAAACTCTTTCTATTATTTCGTTGCAGCTAATAAAGCTGGGTTCACTATTTATACGTCCCACCTTCGAAAAGGCAAGAAGGTCCTGAATAAGCCTCTGCATCCGCGACGCCCCATCGACGATAAATCCAATATACTCCTTTGCTCTTTCATCAAGTTGATCCCTGTAACGTCTCTCAAGAAGTTCGGTAAAACTGTTCACTGACCGCAGCGGCTCCTGAAGGTCGTGAGAGGCAACATACGCGAACTGCTCCAGTTCCTTATTTGTCTCTCTCAGTTTTTCTTCCGCTTTCTTACGCTCGGTTATATCCTGCCCCTGGGCAATTGTAGCAACTATTGTTAGACCATCCGAAGCAGTAATATTTGCCGAGTTCCAGAGTGCGATCCGTACTTCTCCATTTTTACGGCGAATGGGAATTTCCACCGTTTCCCAATATTCTCCGCCGGCAGTACGGGCTATGCTTTCAAGGGATTGTTCTTTGCTTTCCGGCGGGAAGAGTACAGCCAGTTCGCGCCCGATGACTTCTTCTGCAGAATACCCGGTAAGCTTCTCGAATGCGCGGTTGAAAAGTGTTATCCGCATATCGGGATTCCAGACAATGATTGGGGCATTCGCATAATTGAGGAGCTTATCAAGATAATCCTTGGTTTCCACCAATGCTTCTTCGGCCTGTTTACGTTCGGTGATATCGAGACAATAAATATTTACATACTCGAATCCGGGAATGAAAACAAAATTAAGAGTAAATATTCTCTCACCGAATTTACTTACCTTTAATAGTCCCTTGCCGGTCCGCTGTACTTCACGTATGGACTCACGCCATTGGCCGGGCAATGATTCCCCCGACCGGACTCCCCAGGTTTCCAGTAAGGTATCGCTGGCTTTGTTGGCAAAAAGAATGGTTCCTTCAAAGGAAACACGCAGCACCGGATTAGGATTCTCTTCCGGAAATCTCGCGACACTCTTAATTTCCTTGTCCGCCTGCTTGCGCTCGGTTATGTCGAATATGTATCCGTGGATTTCATCAAGTTCCCCATTTTCATCGAATGTGCCCGCCGCATTTTCGATAACATGGATTTTCGAACCGTCGAGCCTTATACGCTCACTTTCGAAAGATTCTATTCTTTTTTCTTTTCTCAATCTGTCGACAAAATCACGCCACATCTCTGGATGTGGGTAGAGAACTTCTATGCTCGTCCCGGATTCATCCTCAACGGAAGAAAATCCGAAAAGACGGGCAAATGCCGGATTACTTAACAACAGCTTTCCATCCGGACTGGCCAGGTAATCGCCTGTCAAATCATCATCAAATAACCTTCGGAAGCGCTCCCCGCTTTCCCGCAGCGCCTCTTCCGCCTGCTTGCGTTCTGTTATGTTATTCAGTACCAGTATGACATGCGGCTGCTCATCCAAGACTAACGGATCGGCGCTGACCTCAATCCACATGTGGACCACTTTTCCATCTACCGTAACAGATAACTCTGTTTCAACATTATGTATAGATTCTCTGTTACGGAACACCGATTCAAATGTGGCGCGGATTGGGCAGGAAAAACAATACGAGGTATGTCCACACCCCTGAGGATGAGATATTGCATGGATACATCCAAGGATATCGCCCGGTTGACCGCTGTAGCATTCCGAAAAGTCTTTTCCGACCCACCGAGAAACCGTATCATTGATCCTTTTGACCACTCCTTCCCGGTCAATCAGCAGCATACCGACATTCACGACATCGAACATCGTCTGGAGATTGGCACGTTCCCTGGCCAGCGCTTCTTCAATCTTTGTCTGCGCCATACACATCCTGATCGCTGTTATTCCATGAGCCAGGTCGGCTGATAACTCGGAAAGCAGCTCAACTTCATTTTTTGTGAATGGATCCGGCTTTCGGGAATATATCGATATCGCGCCGAAAGCTTTGCCTTCGGCCATCAGGGGGAAAACGATCGAAGACGCATAGCCGCGTTTGATAGCATCTTCACGCCAGGGCTTGAACCGGGGATCGGTGAGCATATTTTTGCAGCCGCCTGGCTTTCCTGTACGGATGGCAGTCCCCGTTGGGCCGCGCCCGCGCTCTGTGTCCGCCCAGGTAAGTTTCAAGGTTTCCAGATACCCTTCTTCGAATCCGGCATTGGCGACAGGGCGTATGGTCTTGTTTTCATCATTTTCGGCGAACCCTATCCACACCATAGCATGACCACAGTCTTCCGTGACAATTTTACACACTTCTTCAAGGTACTGTGATTCACTCTGTGCAAGCATCATCGCCTGGCTGCTTTTGCTGAGCGCTTTGAGGGTGCCGTTAAGTTGGAGAAGCTCATCATCGATCCGTTTGCGCTCCGTTATATCACGGTTGGCGACAACATAACCGTTGATTTCCCCGGAGGCACCCTTCAACGGGAGTACCGTCGCTTCTATCCACAATAACCTGCCATTACGATGGTGATGAATTCTTTCGCCAAGATAGCGCCCGTCCTCATCAACTTCTTTTATTATCACTGAAGGGTGTTTGAGCGTTTCTTCAGGCCGAATGAGTTCATTAACATTCCTGCCGAGCGCCTCCTGTACAGACCATCCGTAAAGCTCTTCCGCCGCTTTATTCCATTCGGTTACGACAAGAGACCTGTCAAGTCCTATAACAGCGTCATGAATATGAGCCAATATCTCGGACTGATAGAGGAGCCGTGATTCAGCTTTCTTCAGTTTCTCATTCTCAAGCTCCAGTTTAGTCTGATGAATACGGAGTTTATGATACACTTCCTTAAGTTCTTCATGTGAAAGAGCGGAAATATCTTCCGGAATTATTCCTGTTTTCGGTTCATTCTTCTCACGAAGTTCCGGAGGCTTGTCTCTTTTATTGTATTCCGATTTTCCCGATTTCATCATATCTTTTCTGACAAGGAAACGTTTTGAACTTAACACTGTTCACTTAAGGCTGGTTTCGACAGGCTCAACCAGCGGGCACTGAGCTTGTCGAAGTGCAGTTTGGGTTAAGTGAGCAGTATTCGTTTTAAATTATACTTAATGGCTGCTTTTCCTATATATATCAAGATTTAACGATGCAACCTGTAAAAAGAATCAGGAAATGTACCAGTGAAAACGGGATAAATATTTTCCATAAATGCTTTTACTGAATATATAAAAATTAATAATAACAGGAGAAGGATAGAAAGACTGTTAAAAAGCACAGCAGATTTTCCTTTATCTTCAGTCTTCTCTTCGGTTCATCCGCATGGGGAAAGCGATGATATCACGGATGGATTCTTTTCCGGTCATGAGCATAATCAAACGATCTACGCCATATCCGACACCGCCGGTCGGCGGCATTCCACAGGCGATTGCATGGATGAAATCCATATCCACCGGGTGCTCTTCGTACCCTTTTACCGATTTTTCGTTCCGCTGGGAAAGGAACCGCTCATACTGCTCCACCGGGTCGGTAAGCTCGCTGTACGCGTTTCCCATTTCCATGCCGGCGATATACGGC